>DAOUSS010000162.1 GCA_030627085.1 Candidatus Stahliibacteriota bacterium
CTACACAAATTTTCTTCTTTTAATTTTTAAAATTATTCGTGTTATTTGATTAATTCGTGTGGATTCGTGATTAGCTTTTTTCTTGAAGAGAACTATGAAAAGAGAATTAACTCTTCTGAGTATTTTTTGTATTGCCTCCGGTGCAATGATATCATCGGGACTCTTCGTACTTCCCGGTATTGCATTTGCAAAGGCAGGTCCTGCTGCACTATTCTCATACCTGCTTGCCGGTATTCTGATGGTACCAGCATTTCTTACCAAAGCAGAGATGGCGACCGCTATGCCTAAGGCGGGGGGCACATACTTTTTTGTGGAGAGGAGTCTTGGAGCACTTGCGGGTACACTTGCCGGACTTGCAAATTGGTTTTCTACCGCTCTAAAAAGTGCCTTTGCACTTGTTGGTATAGGTGCATTTGCTATATTGATGTTCCCAGGGCTTATAGAGATACAGATGAAGATCATCGCCTGTGTTGCAGGAATAGTCTTTACTATAATCAATGTTAGAAGCGTCAGAGAGACAGGGAGAACCCAGGTCGCAATAGTGCTTGGTCTTATTGCGATCCTTATCTTGTATACTTTCTGGGGAATATCATCTGTGAAAGTTACGAGGTTTACCCCATTTGTCCCGTTTGGCTTTAAATCCGTGTTTGCCACTGCGGGACTTGTTTTTATATCATATGGGGGACTAACAAAGATAGCCAGTGTTTCAGAGGAAGTTAAGGACCCCAAAAGAACAATACCCCTCGGGCTTATTCTCTCGTTTGCGGTTGTATTAGTCCTCTACCTCATCGTAATGTTCGTTACCATCGGCGTGACTCCAAAGAGTATATTTTCAGGCTCTCTTACACCCATATCTGACGGCGCAAGACGATTTTCCGGGATGTTTGGTGTGGTAATCACTGCTATAGGTGCCATACTTGCATTTGTATCGACTGCAAATGCAGGTATTCTTGCCGCATCAAGGGTGCCCTTCGCAATGTCACGAGATAGACTCCTGCCCAGTGGATTTGAAAAAATGGGCTATAGATTTAAAACCCCCTATGTATCCATATTATTCACTAGCGGGTTTATAATGCTTTCAATTCTCTTTCTGAATCTTGAAGAACTCGTAAAGGCAGCCTCAACAATGCATTTGATATTATTTATTCTCAACAATCTATCCCTTATCGTTATGAGGGAAAGCAAGATAAGGAACTACAGACCCACATTCAGATGTCCGTTTTATCCGTGGATTCAAATAATAGGAATAATAGGGTATATAGTTCTCATCGTTGGGATGGGGAAACTTCCGCTTCTTTTAACAGCGGGCTTTATTATATTTGGAGTAGTCTGGTATTTCACATATGCAAGGGGGAGGGAGGCAAGGACATCGGCACTCGTTCATTTGGTGGAACGTGCAGCGGCAAAGGACATCCCCAGTCGCTCTCTTGAAGAGGAGTTAAAAGAAATACTTCTTGAAAGAGACGAGATAGTAGGGGACAGATTTGACAGACTGGTAAAAGAGTGTGAAATCCTGGATATCAAGGGACCTTTGTCGCTTGATGAGTTTTTCAAGAAGATATCCAGATCTCTGTCAAAGCGTCTTAATATATCAGAAGACGAACTCTATGGATTATTTATTAAAAGGGAGAAAGAATCCACTACTGCTCTCCGACCAGGGCTTGCTGTTCCGCATATAATCATTCCCGGCGAGAAGAAGTTTGAGATTCTACTTGCAAGGTGCAAAGAGGGTATCAAATTTTCTCCTGACCTACCTCCTGTCTATGTTACATTTGTATTTGCAGGCACAAGAGACGAGCGCAACTTCCATCTTCGCACCCTTATGTCCATTGCCCAGGTTACACAGGAACCCGATTTTGATAAACGCTGGCTTCAAGCAAGGAACAAAGAGGAACTGAGGGATATAGTGCTTCTATCCACAAGAGAGCGCGGAGAGGCATTTATATAGATTGCAGATTGAAGATGTCATTCGTCATTGGTCATTAGTCATTGGGTCGTTGGGTCATTTGTTATTTTGTCTTTTACTGTTTACGCCTTACGCTTTACGCCTAACGCCTTACACTTTATGCCTTACTGATTACCTGTAACTATTACTCTTATAGACTTTGTGCCTACATGTTTTTTCCCTGTTACGGAAACATAACTCATTTTTCCCTTGACTTTTTAATAAAATTAATGTAATAATTGTAGAAAATCTTGATGAAGGAAGATGAAAATACTGACTTAGGTGTTTGATTAGATTGATTAACCAATCACCAACAAAAGGAGGACAAGATGGAGAAATCGCCGGGTGTTATAAGAAGGGCTTTCTTGTATTTTAGCATTTTTGCAATAGCACTGCTTACAACTACTTGCGCGTTTACAAAGATGGACATCACCATATTGTTCAGAGATACGGGAGGCCTTAAAAAGGGTTCTCCTGTACTTCTGGATACAACCGAGATAGGCAAGGTAACAGATATCAAACCACAAGATGGGAAGGCTGCGGTGAAAGTTCAAATATCCGGGGAATATAAGGACAGAATAAAAGAAAAATCGGCATTTTATGTTCTTGGCTCAGGGGATGAAACCCATATAGAGATACAGGTTCTTGATGAAAATTCTCCTCCTTTAAAGCCTGACACTACAGTCAATGGCTCTCCAGAATATATGTATTGGATAATAAAAGGAGCTGAAGAGGTGAAAGGATGGATAGAAAAGGGGATAGAGAAAAGCGAAAAATTCTTTAAATCGGATGAATGGAAGGAGTTCAAAGATAAGATGGAGGAGGAAATTGACAGGGCAAGAAAGGAAGGGGAAGAGGAATTCAAAAAGCAACTGCCGGATGTTAAGAAAGAGACAGAGAAATTTCACAAGGAATTAGAAAAGATTGGAAGAGAAGCGGGTGAGAAGGCAAAAGCCTTTATAGATAGTTTACTCAAAGAGATAGAGAAGGAGAATTTGGAGGGTGATGAATTGAAGAAAGACAAGAGTACAACAAGATAGAAGTCAATAATCGAGGGTATTCAGAAATGAAGCCACAGATTGCACAGATTACACTGATTAGACTGATTTTTTAAATCCACGTAATCAAAAAATATGAGTCAAAGAAAAGAAGAATTTCTTCATGAAGAGCTAACTTATAAGATCGTTGGTATCGGAATGAAAATACATAGAGAACTGGGTCCAGGTTTTCTGGAAACACAGATTGCACTAATTTTAAGGGATTTTGCTGATTAAATAAATCTGTGTAATCAGTGAAATCAGTGGCCTGAAAGCAGTGGCTAAAAGAGGGGGTGGTATGGTCTGGTTAGATGTTATAATTTTTGTGGTGCTCATTATTGCCGCTATTTATGGACTTGTTAAGGGCTTAGTAAAGTCAGTGTTTGGAATCATTGCTCTCATAGCGGGTATCTGGATTGCATCAAGCACCTTCAGGCAATTTGCCACGCATCTTCCGTTCAACAATCCCACCCTTTCAAACATCCTGAGTTTTATTTTCATTTTCTTCATTGTGGCTATTGTTATAACTATAATTGGTTTTATAATTCGTAAGATTATCGTATTCGCTTCATTGGGGTGGATAGATAGAATATTTGGGCTGATATTTGGCTTTATCATCGGGGTCTTTATAAACTGGGTCATCTGCATCTTAATTCTCTCCTTTGCTCCGAATGGGAAGGATGTAATAGCCAATTCCCGGTTTGCTCCCAGGATACTATCCTCAGGAAGTTTCTTAAAGAAATACTTTCCGAAACCAAGAGAGGACGAGACGAAAGAGCATAAGGGGACAGGTACAAGTCTTGACATTGGACCTTTCTATCAGCAAACTAAAAATCTTGTAGCGTAATTATTTCTCCAATAAAAATTGGAAATAGGATCAGGTTTTTTAAAGTGGCTCGTGTCCGTAGTATGTGTTCGTGAGATTAGGCGGACAATGATTAACTTCATTTTTTCTCTAACAGGAACTTTACCTTGCAAGTTCCTGTTTGCTTTTTTCTTGACTTTTTTCCTATTCTGTGATATAATAGCCTAAGCTGTTAATGTTTATACACCTGTTTACTTTTACCCGTATTCAACATTAAATCTGGAGGGCTTATGATACAAAAATTGAGAAAACAGATTACCGTGTTTTTGTGGTTTGCGGTGGGAATATTTGTTGCCTTTATCTTTTTTCAGTGGGGTATGCGGTTTGCCAGTTCCCGTGTACTTACGAAAAGACAAAA
>DAOUSS010000076.1 GCA_030627085.1 Candidatus Stahliibacteriota bacterium
AAAAGACTCTAGTGCTACATTACCCTTGCCAAGCCTTTGTTCTAATTGCTTAACGTCATCTTTAAGTTTTATTTTTTCATTATCTAATCCTTTTGTATGCTCAAGTCCTTTAGGGTCGATAAAGGTAATGATTTGCCTTTTACCTTTTTTAACCCACATAATGAAATCTGGATAAAATCCACTCAGATTAAAAAACCCTACACCTGACTTTGGGAAGTTCCTCAGAAGATATATCTCAACATCTGAAAAATTATCTTCATTGTTTTCCAAGTATTTCTTTAAACCCAAAACAAAATCCTTCTCACTTTCCACAAGGCCCACAGGAGATATCTTATCTATTCTCTTACTTTGGAGAAGTATCGGCACATAGAGATGGTTATCAAAATAAACCCGTGGTAGCGTTTCCATATCTTCTTTGAGCAGTTTACTCAAATTCCTTGCCAAGTTCCTTATTTCTCTGATGAGTTCTCTTTTTCTCTTATCTATTTGCACTGTGTAGCTATACTGCTCGCCAGGTTTTTCAAAAACAAATAGGAGCTGTTTTCCGACTACATCGTAACGTAAATTTTCTGTCTCAAAGCGTTTTGCGTATTTTCTATAGAACAAATCCAGATATTTTTTAATAACCAAAAGTGCTATATCCTCGAGCCGTCTTACATCATCCTCTTTTTTGACCTCCAGAATCTCAGGAAGAGCCATAATTTTATACCTATCTGATAAAAGTAAGTTTTTTAGCACATTTCTATCTAAAACCAAATTCCAGTAGTCCTCCACAATTTTGAAATGATGTATTTCTTGCCATATCCTTTCCCAGTCAAGCAAATCCACAGTATCTTCTATGAATCTCAATTCCTCAACTTCTGCTCTTATTTGATCTATCTTAATCCCCTCTTTTTTTCTCTCCTTTGCCAGATATATTGACACCTTCGGCAGAAGGTCTATTGTGAAATAAATCCTATCATCAATCTCTAACCTTAAAATCTCCTTCTCTTCAAACTTCTTATTCTCATTTTTAGAAAGGGTATAAAGAGTTTTCCATTTTTCCTCATGTTGAGGTTGAACAGGTATTTCAATAGTCTCAAACTCCACTTCCTCTTTTCTGATTGCCTCTAAAAACTTGCTTAAATAGTCAGCCTTGATCCCATAAATATTAAGCATCTCTAAGAATTGAACCTGAGTTTTCTCATCGCTTCTTTTAAGGGACATCCCTTTACCTTTCAGTCTTACTCCTCTCCCAAATAACTGAATAATCTGAGGTCCCTGACCTCTGCCAATATTCAAAAGTCCCATTGAAGAAACACGCCAGGTATCCCAACCTTCAATAAATTTCTTTGAACCAATGAGGACATTTATTTTAGAACCTTCTTTTTTAATATCATCAAAAAGAGAACCCGATACAGCATCCTGCTCTGCAGTTATTCCCTTTTTCTCTAATTGTTTTTTAAAACCAGAGACATCTCCGATATTTATAACTCCAAAGTAATCGTTCTCTCCAACCTTTAATCCTAACTCTCCCTCGGCATTTTTTAATTCATATATGCCAAAACTTCCTTTCCCTCCAAAAACTTTTTTGTATAAGTCCTCAAAATCAATACCTCTACTTCTGAGATACTCAAATTTGTCCAAAAATACATCTTTACCATCTTCACCTTTCAATTTTGTATTGCCATTCAGAATATCTTTTATCCATTTCCTTACCCAGTCTTCATCCCGGATTACTCTTCTTATAAACTCCACAATCTGAATAACATCGGATATTGTCTCTTCTTCTCCTTTCGACTTTTTTTGCTTATTCTTTTTACCTACGACTGTCGTCCCCACAAAAATCCAGAGTGGTTTTTCAAGGTTATGTTCTTTTGCTAAATTCTTATTCTCTTCAAAAGTAAGAATTTGCTCATAAAAAGATAACATATTGGCTACAAACATTGATTCCTGAAATTCTTGCTGGCTAATTTTTGCCTGCTGGACATTTAAAACAGAGAAGTCCTTGCCATATCCATCTAGATAGAAGTATTTATAGGAATAATCAAAAACGATTGATTTGGCATATTCCTCAAGAGTCTCTTCTTCGTGTTTTCTTTTTCCCCTTTCCTTTGTTCTTTTTCTGCTTTGTTTCGGCACACTTAAAATCTGCCCAAATGTTGCGCTGTATTCAAGTACAAAACCACTTTCTGCAAGTTTATTTCTAAGTCTTGCCCATTTTTGCTCTTCTGACCTCCTGCCTTTATGCCCTTCATCCACAAAAACAAGATTTCTTCCTTCAAATACATCTACAGGCAAAGTTACCCCTCTACCCTTTTTCTCTTCCACAAATTTTGTCATTTCTAAAACTAAAATTTCACGCTCCCAAGTTTCTCCAATACCACTCAAACTGCCTGTATAAAGCCTGCAGGGAATTGCACTTTTTTGTAATTCATCGTAGTGCTGTTTCGAAAGTCCTTCATTGGGAGTAATCAAAATAATATTGTCAGGAGAGAATAAATTGTAATGGAAGAATTGATAGTAATTTATGTGCATAATCAAGGTTTTCCCAGAACCCGTTGCCATCCAGAGGACAAGCTTTTTTAAATCATTTTCGGTAAATGAATCTATAATTTCAATATCTTGCTCCTGCTTATAGTTTTTTAGAAACTCGTTCAGTTCATACAAAAATTCTGGCCTTCTATTCTTGAGATTGTCCATAACAAGCTCTACAAAAAGCACAGCCAGATATTGGAAATACTTCAAAGAAACAGGCTCACGCTTGTAGTTTATTTTCCTTACATGGAATTGAATATTCTCATCGTATCTAAGGAGTGTATCTTCTGGAATTTTTAGACCTTCAAAAGACGATCGCAGGACATTTATAAAATAACTTCTCCCATCACTGTCAACGCCAACTGGCGCATCTTTTAATTTCTCCTGCAAATCCCTGAAATCACTTACTCCAAAAAGTGAAAGTAGGTATTTGTTCAGGACAAGATATTTTTCTATATTCATTTTAATCCTTTGCCTTCTTGCTTTTTTAAGAAATCTTCAAATTCAATCCCGAACTTATCCTTGAAAGCTGTCTTTGCAGGTTTTCTGTACTCAGGAAACTCGGTGCTGAATAACCGTAACAAATCGGACACGCAATATTTGCATCCTCCATCAGCGGAAAGCATTATTTTTATTACCTTTTCTGCTTCTTCCTTTTTCATAATCCTGTTTCTGCCTTTATTTTGTTAATTATCCTTTCTGCTGAATTCATTATCTCTTCTGCCTCTTCTTCTGAGACCTCAGAAGGTGGTCCAGGGGGATACCGATTTTCGTAGTAGAAGGCTGTTATTTTTCTTCCCAAATCTAAAAATTCCATAAATGACTCGTCATACTTCATGGCTTCCACCAGGAGCGTTTCAATGTCGTGTATCTTCTTCAATTTCCACCCATGAAAAATTAAATAACCTTTTATATATTTCTCTATTGCTTGATGAATTAAAAAGACCACTTCGTCAAAATAACCCTTTTGAACATATATCAGCTTTGCCGACTCCAAATCTCTCTTCCCTCTTTCAAACCATTCCTGAACGATTCTATCTTTCATAAAGCACCTTCCCTTTTGTTAAAATTTCTTCTAAGAAATCATCTCCCATATCTAATCTTTCTTTAGCTTCATCACTTGTTAGCACCACAGGAGAAACGGGAATCTTGATTTCTGGATTAAAAATAAGTCTTTTAACCTCTACAAACCTGTCAACTCTGCGCTTTTTTTCTCTATCTTTTATAATAAGAAGATCCAAATCGCTATCTTCATCGGATATGCCATAGGCATAAGAACCGAAGAGAACGATTTTATCAGGATGGTATTTCTCTACAAGAGTATCTACAATTTTTTTTATGATTAAGTTCACCTCAACGGCAGTCATTCTAACCCTCCATCAATCTCTTAAATTCTGGCTCAATATAACGGATTTCTGCTGTGTGCTTGCCAAGTTTTGGTGTAAGAATGCTTTGTCCATTTACATAGACAATATGTGACGCCCAGGGTTCGAGTTCCTTGATCATAAATTCCTTATCTTCCTTAAAATCATTCTCGCTCCAATTACCATCATATTCTCTCCAGCCAATAGCTATGTCTTTTCCCTCTTTTTCACCAAGGATGAATAAATATTTTCTCTTTTTGTCATTGCGAGCCGAAGGCGAAGCAATCTCTCTTGCCTTTATCTTTTTAACTTTCAATCCCAGAAGATAATTAAAGGTCTCTGGCATATCCACCACCATTTCCTGCGGTTCACCAACCTCTTCAAGATTGACTTTGAGTTTGTAAGAGAAGGGATTTTTGAGTCGGTCAATGTTTAGAAGACTGGGATTTCCTCGGGTTTCATAATCTAAGAAGTATTTCAAAAGATAATCATCACCAAATTTCAATTCCGCCTGTTTGTTCTCTCTCAGTTCAATGTTGTCTAATGTGTCTTCATACTGTTCCAAAATTTGGTATTTGAAGAAGCCGCCACCTTGCCAGTTGATATCTTTTGAAATTCCACAAGGTTCTCTGTAGCCTTGTCCTAATAAAACATGCTTCATCCTGTAAAGAGCATCAGTCTCAAAATAATTTGCAAATTCAATCCCAAGCCACTTTCTATGTATTTTATGAGCAACAGCAGCACTTGTGGCACTACCTAGAAAGAAATCTAAAACTATTTCACCTTCCTTTGTAGTTAATTCAATCACTCTTTTAAGAAGTTGTTCGGGTTTTTGAGTTATCTCAGACCCATTCGGGGTATATTCCTTAGCATTTCGCTTTATTTTATTCGAATGTAACTCTTCGTATTCACTACAATTCCAAGTGTCTTCAATAGGATATCTTCCTTCCTTTGTCTCCAGACCTATTTTTAATACCTTCCACTTTTCATCTTTAAAAGTAATCTTAACATTCTTGATTTTCTGAATATTCCACTTTTTCATTATCGATTTCATTTCATCATTAATAGTGCCTTTTTTAAAAGAACAATATGGGATATAAGCTTTGTTTTTATCAAAATATGAAATATTCTTGTCTCTTGCGTAAGATAATAATACATCGTGATTTCTAACGAAACGTTCTGCGGACGTTTTATATCCTGACAACCACCCAATTCGCCAAATAATCTCATTAAGAAAATTATCTTCCCCAAAAATCTTGTCCAATAAAAACCTGCCTAAATAATCAGCATTCCAATCTAAATGCAAAAAAATACTTCCATAAGGATTCAAAATGTTTTTTGCTAATTCTAACCTGTTTGACATTAAGGCAAGCCAACTTGAATCTTGATATTTATCTTTGAATAGAAAATCTTTTCCTGTATTAAACGGCGGATCAATATAAATTGTCTGCACTTTTTCTTTGTATTTCCCCAAAAGCAAATTCAAAGCTTGCCAGTTTTCGCTTTTAATTAGGATGCCATCTAAGAGATCGTCAAGGGCTTCACCCTCACCCTCGCTCTCTCCCATCAAGAGAGAGGGATTTTTGCCGTTAGTTAGTTTCTCAAGGAGTTTTTCTTTGAATTCCTTACTGAAGTATTTTGTATCAATCGGTAATGTTCTTTTCCTCAAATCCTCCTTTGTTTTTGGTATTTCAAATCCCAAATCTTTCCATTCATTTTTCTGGCCTTTGTTAGTCCAGATCTCCTGATGTAATCCGTCTGGCACACGGTCTGTTGTTATTACATACTCTGTCTTTAATACAAACTTCTTTTTCTCCCATAACCTCTTTTGAAAATCCTCAATCTGGGAAAGAAAATCAATGATATCCTCTCCAATCTCCCGCACTACTTTGGCACGGGTGATGTGTTTGTCTAAAAATCTTTCCTTTTCTAGTGTTTCAATATCTAAAACTTCGGCTTTGATAAAGTAATCCAATTGTTCAGAGAGGAATTTTTTCAGATTTTTGTGGATGAAATAATCCTTTGTGTTTTTGGCTGTAAATCTTAAAACCTGATAAAGAAGGAGTGGTTTTTCGTTCTTATACTTTTTCCGCAAGAGTGCTTTTAATTCAATGTCCTTAATCTTCCTTAAAACCTCATCAAAACTATTCTGATTGATTTTCTCCTGCTTTGCAGTGTTGCTACCGCCTTCTACACCGTAAATTTTTACCTCTTCTTCGGTGAGTTCTCGATACTGGAAGCGGATGATTAAGGCTTTATCCTCAGTCTCTTTCGGATTTTCATCATCAAGGATAAAAAACCTTGCCTTTGTAGCTTTTTTTGATCCTAATTCTTCTCTGGCTGAAACGATCCGGAAGATGACTTTGTAGTCATTAGATTTAAATGTGTAATCCCGGAAAAGAAGACCAGTTTTTGTGTAATACTGCTCATTATTTGCCCAATAAAGCTTTACTTCTTCGCCGTTATAAGGAATGGCATATTTATGCCCTTTTATGGAGTGGCGATATTGCGGGACAAAATCACCTTCTTCATAGTAACGGGAGAAGAAATTATAGAGATCGTTAAAAACCTGTAATTTAATTTCATCAATCGTTTCCACCTCATCTTTTTGGGTCTTTATCGAAAGAAAATCTCTGCCAAGAGGTGTATTCTTGAACTCTTCTTTGAGCTCTCCCGTAAGGGTAAAGGAGAGTGTTCCTAAACCCTGAATAACCTTCTGTTTTGCCTCTTCAAATCTCTGATTTATGTTGGTTAGCCTTTCATCCTTATGTCTAACAAAGGCAGATTCAACCTTATTTTTAAGGTCTTCCTGAATAAATTTCTTGAGTCTCTCCCGTTTATAATTTAGAATACGATAAATCCCAAAATCCAGATCAGATGTCTCAAACTGAAAAAGCCTTTTGAGTAAATCCTGAAATTTTTGAATGGTTTCCATAATTACCTCACTCTGTCTTACCAATCTTCCCAGTAGGGGAAGATTTCATATTTTGTAACACTCTCTCTAACGATTCATCACGTATCCACTTATCTATTATTTCTTTCTTAAATCGCCACTG
>DAOUSS010000075.1 GCA_030627085.1 Candidatus Stahliibacteriota bacterium
ACGCTTGGGGAAGAAAAACAATGCACCTTATCATATAAAACCCTGTCCACTCTTGTCCGCTGTGCACTCTAACATTGGTTCGGTCAAGCAGAAATTAGTAATTGATGATGAGAACTATGCAGAACTACTTCTTGGTGACAGCATAACACTTGAGTTCGCGGTTGTTGGTATGGAACCTGGATGGGTGAGGGACTTCGTGTTTGTATCAAACGGGTGTTACATAACAGAAACAGGTGGCGGCGGTGCCCAGACTGCATATAGCAATATCCCCATGATTCATTCCCTGTCTCTTTATCCAAATCCAGCAAGGAATGATATGACTGTCAGGTTCGGTATTCCGAGAGAGGAAAAGGTATCTCTAAAGGTATATGATATATCGGGTAGGGAGGTAAAGACGCTTGTGGATGGTAGACTTGAAGCAGGCTACCATGTATTAAGATTCGATGGCAAAGATCTTCCTTCTGGCATCTACTTCGCAAGGCTTGTTACGGATGGATTTGAGGCGACGAAGAAGCTCGTGTTGATGAAGTAGAACTGCGGAAGAGATTGATTAAAAGGGGGGCGTTGAGTTTAACGCCCCCTTTATTTTACTCTGCATTATCATGTCCTCCCCATTATCCGGTTCCGGGGTAGGGTATATCATATCTTTGCCCCGCCAAGGCGGGGCAGGCTTCAGGCAGGGGTAGCATATGGAAGACCAGCTAAAATAAGATGATATTTTTTCTTGACATTTCTCCCCTTTTGTGTTATAATTACACTCGTATTTGTATCTGATTGTTACGACAGGTACTTCCCTTACAAGTGTTGAAAGACCAAAGAAGAATCATTTCAAAATTAACAATGCAAAATTATCAATCCTGCTTGCGGCAGGCAGGTGTAGCTATAATGTTAATATTTTATGAAAGGGAGGCCTTATGAAGAGATGGCTTGCACTGGCTATAGTATTTGTTCTCGTGGGTTGCGCACAGGAGCACTGGACAGCAAAGGTCGGGAATACCCTCATAAGAGAAGAAGATGTTGCTGATAAACAGGCAAGAGGTATGAGCAGGGAAGACGCACTTAACGAACTGGTAGGAGAGGCATTGATGTATGAAGACGCACTGGATAAGGGATATCTGGAACTTGTTAAGACTGAAATAGAAAGAAATGAAAAGGCAACGACAGTGCGCGAATTGTACAAGAAGGTCGTGACAGACAAAATTCGCATACGTCCATATATGATAAAGAGATACTGGAATAAATCCAACAAAGAAGTAAATGCAGGAATAATATCTGTAAAAGACAAAGAAAAGGCAAAGCAGATATACAGAAGACTCTCTAAGGGAGAGGACTTTGGAGAGATTGCGCGAAAAGAATCGGAAGATAAGAGAACCGCAAAAAAGGATGGAGACCTCGGCTGGGTACCGTATACAGCAAGGATAGAACCTAATGTAAAAGAAGTAATCTTCTCACTCGGTAAGGGTAAAATCTCGTCTCTGTTTAAATCCGGTGAAAACTGGGTAATTATAAAGGTGAAAGACATAAAATACAAAGAGGGAGCAAGATTAAATAAGGGTGAACAGGAAAGGATAAAACGCATCCTCAGCAAAATGGAGGAGAGGAAACTTTCAATAGCATTCCTGGAGCATCTCAGGAAACTTGCAAATATAAAATTTAACGAGGATGTGGTCAACACTCTTGCAAAATCAACAGCCAAATCTGGATTACCGGATATATCATCCTGTGGGCCGGGTAGTATTGTCCTCATATCAAAGGCAGGAAATATCACGGCAGATGAATTTGTAAAGATTGCAGAGCAAAGAAGAAGACCACCCTTCAATGACCCAGAAAATATAAAAAACTTTCTTACCAATTACATTATATACGAGGTATTACTTTCTATGGAGGCAAAAAGACACAAGATACATAAAAATCCCGATGTAGCAAGAACTCTGGAACGGACAAAGATGAGTATTATAGTCAGAAAGTACCGTCAAAATGAAACAGACGCAAGAGTCACAGAACCCGAGGATGCTGAGATAAGGTCCTATTACAAAGACAATATAAAAATATTTCAGGAGAAAGCAAGGGCAAGGGTAAAAATTATAGAATGCAAAACGGAAAAAGAGGCAAAAATAGCAAGTGAAAGAATAAAGAAAGGAGAAGATTTTGCAAAGGTAGCGAAGGAGGTATCCACCCATTCATCAAAGGCAAGAGGCGGCAATCTGGGGTGGATAACCAAAGGACAGCATAAAGAACTTGACCAGAAGGTATTCTCTGTCCATCTAAATAAAATTACTTCTCCATTCCGTGTATCATCTGGGTGGTGCCTAATACAGGTTGAAGACCGAAAAGAGGCGCGGACAAAACCACTGGATGAGGTAAGAGGGTGGATAATAAAAGAAATACAGGAGAGACAGAAAAAGGAAATAACCAAAAATTTAATAGAGGAGTTAAGGGCAAAAATCCCTGTAGAGGTAAAATAATAAGCCTCGTAAATCTCTAACATATAACCGCTATATAATTAAGCTGGGGGTCACATGAAAAAAATACTACCACTATTGATTCCTCTTTTTCTCCTACTCATTATTGGTTGTAAGAAGGAAAAAGGAACTGTTATAGCAAAAGTTGGTAAGTCTACACTTACCCTAGAAGAACTGAACTCAGCGATACCACTGGAATATCGAATGCGGGTTTCGCCTGAGGATAAGAAACAATTTGCGGAGAATTGGATAGGTACAGAACTTATATATGAAAAGGCAGTAAAAGAAGGCACATTGAAGCAACCCGAAGTAGCAGAACAAATCGAACAATTAAAAAAACAGGTTGTTATAAACCACTGGCTGTCAAAATATACTTATGATAGACTATTCGTGAGCGAGGAAGACATAAAAAATGACTATGAGGTGAACAGGGGAAAATACAATAATGAAATTAAGGTGGCACACATAGTCACTGCAACAGAAACGGATGCAGCAGAAGTAAAAAAGAGGCTAAATAACGGTGAGGATTTTGGGAAACTTGCGATGGAATACTCAATAGACCCCTCTGGCAAAAAGGGAGGCGTTCTCGGTTATATAAAGCTAGGCGATACTGCATTACCTACATTTGAGGCAGAAGCATTCTCACTCAAAAAGATAGGTAATGTATCAGACATCGTACAGACTGCTCAGGGATTTCATATCATAAAACTTCTTGGCAGAAGAAAGATAAAAAACCCGCCAACATATGAAGATGTAAAAGAGAGTATAAGAAACAAACTGCTCAAGCAAAAACAGATGGCTCTACTTGACAGCCTCCTCCAGCAACTGAGAGAGGAGATTCCTGTAGAGACCCACTACGAACTCATAAAATAATACCATTAAGGAGAAATGGAGAAGAGGGAGAAACGGGGAGCCTGACTGCTATCAGGCAAGTAATACATCTAAAATTATGAACAGATGTCTATTAGTACTCTTTATTCCGAGTCTTCTATTTGCTCAACTTGACAGAATCGTAGGGGCAGTGGATAAAGAAGCAATTACACTCAGCGAGGTAGATGAAAAGCTGATGTTGTCCGGATTTCCCATTACACAGGATGCAAGAAGACAAATCCTGGAAAGCATTATCCAGACAAAACTTCTCATTGTTGCAGCAGAGAAGGAGACACTCTCTGTGAGTGAAGAAAATATTGAAGATGCATTGGAAAATACGATAACCTCTATGAAGGAGAATTTCCCCTCCTTAGAATCATTCTATTCTGAACTTGAAAGACTTGGTATAACAGAGGAAAATCTTAAAGAGTATTACAGGAATGATGTAAAAGGTAATCTGCTTGTAAGGGCACTCATACAGAAAAAATTTGGAAATTTATCTGTGTCTGATATAGAGGCACTTCACTTTTTCACTACCTACCCCGATTCAATACCTGACATTCCTACAACCGCACGCTATGTCGGCGTATTCATACCAATAATACCCGAGGAGACATTAAAAGAAAAGGAAAAACTTATAGAAAAGATTAAAAAGAAACTCCTCGGTGGAGAAGAATTTGGCAAACTTGCGAGTATGTATTCAGAAGACCCTCTCACAAAGGGAAAAGGAGGAAAACTTGGTATTATGAATATAAATGACCTCGATCCTGGATTTAGACAACAGATTGAGGATATAGATGTCGGGGATATCAAGGTGGTGCAAACGAGAGAAGCGATCCATCTTCTCCAGTGCGATATGAGAATGAGCAATACTATATCCCTGAGAGACATAGTGTTTAAGCTTACACCCACAAAAGAGGATACATCAAACGCCTTCTCTCTTGCGTCGGTTATAAAAAACTCTATTGAAAGAGGAGAGATCTTACAGGAAAGTGATAGGACTGCGATTATATCCAATGGCAATAATTATCTACCCCTACCTCCTATCTTCGAGGAACTCCCTATAGGCGAGACCCGGATAATAGGGAGTGAAGACGGTGTCTATGTAATGAAAATCCTTGATAAAAAGGAATCCAGGCGTCCAACTTTTGAGGATGTGAAAGAAAATCTGAAGGCACATCTATCTCAGAAAAAAACGGAGGAAAAACTTAACTCTTTCCTTTCAAAACTTGAGGAGGAGATATTCGTAGAGAGAAGGCTGTGAATAAACTCCTACCCTATGTACTCCTCTTGTGCCTTATTGCCTCCTGTAAGGGGAAGAGGAGTTTAATATATGTTGGCGAGATACCTTTGCAAGTCGAGATAGCGGATTCGCATGAGAAACGAGAAAGGGGATTGTCAGGTAGGAGAAAGATAGATAGCGGTATGCTATTTATCTTTGAAAAGCAGGGTATATATCCCTTCTGGATGAAAGACACACATATTCCACTTTCTATTGCCTTTATAGACAGAGACGGGGTAATAATTTCTATTCAGGATATGGCGCCTCTGTATAAAAACAGGTTATATATTCCTCCAAAACCAATTCTTTATGCACTTGAGGTAGAAATGGGCTGGTTTGAAAAAAATGATGTGACTGTGGGTGATTCAGTGATCATCCAGAAGTAAGTTCCTCCTCATCTACTCCTCATACAGAGAATTACTCCAAAAATCCCCAGTACAATATTTGGAAACCACATAGATAACCAGGCAGGAATAATACATCTATCGCCAAGTTCCTCACCACTTATGAGACATATATAATAAAAGATAAAGAAGATAAGTGATAGACCAAATCCTCCTGTTGCCCCTCCTTTTCTCACCTTGATTGCAAGCGGTACACCCATCAGGATAAAAACAATACAGGAAACAGGGATTGAAAATTTTTTGTGGTATTCGACCAAAAGTCTTGCAATCTCCCTGTTCTGCGAAGGATTTACTGGATTCTTTACCAATACATCCTTAATACGTTTTCTCAATGCCCATGCAGAAAGTTCTCTATCTCCTCTGTATGTTCTCTCCTTCCTTATAAATGCAGTATCTAAGGGAAGCGCTATCGTATGCTGAGCAAATTCTATTCTCCTGTATTTACTCACATCATGAGGGTCTATTTCGTGTATCTCACCCTGAAAAAGATTGATATATACAATGTCACCTTCGCTTTTCACAACCCCCTCCTTTGATAGTATCGTCCTTCCGGTAGATTTTTCATTTATTGTAATATCATAAATCCTAGAGGTTTTGTGGTCAATATCCCTTACAAGTATATCATAGTCCTCAAAATCACGAACCAAAACCATCGCCTGCAACCTAAATCCCGGTTTTTTCCGGGATATATCTATAGTGAGATTTTTAAGTCTGTGATTTGCATCAGGCAAAATATGATTATTAAACCATACCATTCCCACTGCTATAAAAAAGGAAATAGCAAGCGGTGGTATCATAAGTGTGAGTGGATTTTTCCCTGCCGCCCCTATCGCAACGGTTTCGAAATCTGCTGACAATCTTCCAAACGCCATCAATACCGCCACGAGAACTGCCATAGGAACTGTAAGGGCAAATATAGACGGAAGCGACAGCCACAACATAGACAGAACCATACCACCTGGAATTCCTTTTCCCACAATATCCCATATCACTATGAAGAACTTGTTCATAATGAGGATAAATGTGAGGAAGATAAGACCGGTGAAAAAAGGAGCAATATGTTCTCTCAATATGTAGCGAACGAGAAGCATGATGAAGAACCCGGTAGGGACAGCTTTTTAAACCTGCCGAAAGATGGACAGACCTGAAGGTCTGTCCCTACTATACATTATCAAGTATATGTCCCAATTTGCTCTTCTTGGTACAGAGGTATCTGCGGTTTAAAATATTCGGGGAGACCTCAATTGCAACCCTTTTGACTATCTTTAGACCATATCCTTCAAGTCCTATAATCTTTTTGGGATTGTTGGTTAAGAGTCTTATAGTGGAGAGTCCAAGATCAACGAGAATCTGTGCACCTATACCATAGTCCCTTAAATCAGCAGGCAATCCGAGTGCCTCGTTTGCTTCAACTGTGTCAAGTCCGCTATCCTGAAGTGCATAGGCTCTCAGTTTATTAAAAAGTCCTATTCCTCTTCCCTCCTGTCTCATATAAAGAAATACACCCCTTTCTTCTTTACTTATCATCTCCAGCGCCATTGCAAGCTGTTCGCCACAGTCACACCGCAACGAACCAAAGACATCACCAGTAAGACACTGTGAATGGACTCTCACAAGAACATTCTTTTTTCCTTTCAGTTTACCCTTCACAAGCGCGAGATGATGATCTTTCTCTATTACAGACTCGTATACATAAAGATTAAATTCCCCATATTTAGTTGGCAATTTCGTGTCAACTACACGCCTGACCAGTTTCTCTTTTCTTATTCTATATTCTATGAGATCCTTTACAGTAACAAGGACAAGCCCATACCGTCTCTTCATCTGGATAAGCCTCGGCAATCTTGCCATGCTTCCATCCTCATCCATAATCTCACACAGAACTCCAGCAGGATAGAGCCCGGCAAGCCTTGCAATATCACAGGATGCCTCCGTATGTCCTGCTCTGCGGAGGACTCCTCCTTGTGTGTAGGCAAGGGGAAATATATGCCCTGGTCTCACGAGATCGGATGGTTTTGTTGTATCATCAAGGAGCGTTTTTATTGTATGTGCTCGATCGTATGTAGATATACCT
>DAOUSS010000300.1 GCA_030627085.1 Candidatus Stahliibacteriota bacterium
GGGAGGTAACTCCCGACACCACTCCATATTTTTACCACGGATTATTTTACCACGGATTTACACGGAATCACACGGATAGCAAATGACCTAATGGCTTAATTACTATATCCTTCTCTGTGTTAATCTGTGTAATCTGTGGCTTGTTTTTGAAACCGTCTACTTCAGTATTACAACCTTCCGCACAAGATTTATATCTCCTGTCTTTAGGTGGTAGAAATAGACCCCATTTGGTATCTTCTTTGTGTCCCAGGTGAATTCATAGACACCAGGCTCGAGTACTCCCCTCTTTATTTCCGCAACACGCTGACCCACGAGGTTATATACCGATAGGTCAATAGAAGACTTTTCTGGTATGGTAAGAAGCACCCCTGATGAGAGCGATACAGGATTGGATAAAAGGGCAATATCAAAGTGCTTTACTTCTGATTCTCCTATACCGTTAAATAAAAATTCAACATCCCCATCATCCCTTGGGTAAAGGTTAAAGGTGCCACCTGCATACCTTATCACACCTGTAACATTTACAACATCGTAGAGAACAGGCACATATGTATATGCACCCCAGTTGCCCACCATACACTGACCTGTTCCATCATCAATCCGCCAAGAAGAGCTACCGGGGTCAGTTCCTGCATCTACCACTGAAGCAGAGTCTACTCTTACAAGCACACACTCCCACTGCTCAGCCGTTGCACCCATAGCAGCATTCAGGTCTCTTGAGTTAACGATTGATGGAGCAGGTAAAGCATTACCAGAGGATTCAATATTGTAGTAGAGGACAGCACCAATCTCTGTCATACCTTCGTATTCCAGTATCCTGCATGCTATCACCACCGAGTCTCCCCTCACACTGGGGTAGGGATGACCTGTATGCATAGCCATCAATCCTGACCAGGGACCCTCACCCTGCTGCACCCAGTACCAGTCATAAGGGAAACAATCAGTCTCTGCAGTTATAATGCCTGTAATACTAATGACCTTGCCCTCCCAGCGAGATGCATACTCCGGGTCGCCGGGTACTGTGTCACTTTGAATTGTCTGTATGGGAACGAACCCACTGTAGAATGCTACAGTATCATATATTGGGGTGCCTTCAATATCCTGAACACCATCAACAATCAGTGTGCATAACAGGGCATCAGTTTGGTTATCCGTTACAAGATGAACAAGAGAATGATTTTCGGTATCTAATGTTGCACTTGTTATATTGAGAGGTGGAAGGACTTCATAGTTCGATGTATTACCCGCTGTGCCGGCATCAACATCTTTTGTAAATTGAAGATTTATCCCTGTCCTTGATGTGGAGTATACAACAGAGAGACGGCCTCCTCCAAGTACTTCTATGTCGTCGTCTATTCTGGGAGTAATCTTGTGCAGATCGTAGTGAGTTTGCACAACTCCTGAGACATTAAGAAAATCACCCAATGCTGGGGTATATGAATAGTAGGTGCTTTTACGCACAAAGACATATCCATCACCGTCTGAAATCTCCCAGTTGTCAACATCGCCTTCATCTGTGACAAAGGCGTTCTGAACCTGTATTAACACTGCCTCGTATGCCTCGGCAGAGTCAGGTGGATAGGATGAAGTCGCAGTTGTATCAAGATGGGCAGTAGAGATTATTGAAACCGGTGGTAAATTGGTGGTTCCACATCGGACGATATCGTTCGTATCAGCTACCTCAAGTTCAGTATTGTTGAAATATTCGCTTACTGTCCCCGTTATTCGAAGGGAATCGCCAAGGTTCACCGGGGGAGTGCCGAGAGCAGAGGGAACATAGACATAAATCCCACTCCAGGGACCTGCCTGAGACATCTCAAGACAGAATGTCCTTGAGTTTATCGGACCGTAGTTACAGGTAACTATCCCCTCCACGGTTACAAGAGAACCTACCCAGTTGGAATTCTGTAAAGTATCCCTGTCTATCTGTATCTCGTATATTGTGGTTGCCTGCTGGCTAAGCCAGCGACCGCAATTAGGAGAGCAGCA
>DAOUSS010000141.1 GCA_030627085.1 Candidatus Stahliibacteriota bacterium
TAATCTTTTTCTTGAAAATATTTTTGATTTTTGAATTTTGATATTTAATTTTTCTCTTGTATGAGGTTATTCGTATCCGCTGGTGATATTTCGGGAGATAATCATGCGGCAAGGCTTGTAAGAGAACTACGCAGTTTGGTGCCTGACCTGGAGGTATACGGTATTGGTGGAGATAGACTGAGAGAAGAAGGCGCCCATATTTATTATCATCTTGACGAGCTTTCAGTAGTGGGTATAAGGGAAGTATTTGGTAAACTACCAGCCATTTGGAGGGCAGGTAGAGGCACAAGGAAGATACTCAAAAATATACCTCCAGATGTTGTGCTTTTTGTTGATTATCCTGGATTTAATCTTTTACTTGCAAAGACTGCGCATAGGATGGGTCTAAAGGTGATTTATTATATACCACCACAGATATGGGCATGGGGAAGGTATCGGGTGAGATACATAAAAAAATGGGTTGATAAGGTTATCACAATATTACCTTTTGAACAGGACTTTTACAAAAAATATGGCATAGACACCTGTTTTGTAGGGCATCCCCTTCTGGATGCAATTGACGAAAAAAGAGAGAAAGGGAGGTTTATAGCACTTTTACCAGGTTCAAGGATGAGCGAGATCAGAAACATACTTCCTCTTCTTCTATCCATTTCCAGAATATTTCCTGATGAAGAATTTATAGTTCCTCTTGCATCGCATAGGCATAAAGACTTTGTAACTTCACTGGTCGAGGGTATAAATCCGAAAGTAACTGTAAAAGTGGGGTCAACATACGAAGTTTTATCGCGTTCTAAACTTGCTATAACTGCATCGGGCACAGCAACACTGGAGTGTGCAATAATTGGTGTGCCACTTATCATAGTATATAAGATTTCGTCTCTTTCATGGGTCTTCGCGAGGGCAGTAGTTGATATACCTTATATAGGTCTTGTAAATCTTGTAGCAGGTAAAGAAATAGCACCGGAGTTCGTGCAGAGTAAGGCAAGTCCGATGAAAATTGTGCCTGTAATAAAGAGGCTTCTTGAGGATGAGAGTAAGGATATGGAAAAAGAACTGAACAAGGTGAGGAAAATGCTTGGTGAGAAGGGTGCGTCGAGAAGAGCGGCTGAGATTGTAGCGGAACTAATTAGGTAGAATTAAATATCAAAAATCAAACAATCTTTGTGTTCTTTGTGGTTAGATATTTAACATTAACAAGAAAAAGGAGATTTTATGATTGAAAGATATACACTTAAAGAGATGAAGGCTATATGGAGCAAGGAGGAAAAATACAAGAAGTGGCTTCTAGTAGAACTTGCTGTGGTTGAGGCAAGGAGTATACTGGGAGAGATCCCTTCCAATGTGTATGATGAAATAAAAAAGAGGGCATTATTTGATGTAAAGGAGATAGTGAAGCTGGAGGCGTCTCTTCGCCATGACCTTCTTGCATTTGTAAAGAATGTGCAGGTGTATCTTGGAGATTATGCGGGCTACTTTCACTACGGGCTTACATCGTATGATGTCGAGGATCCCTCTCTCTCATTGCTTATTCAGAACGCCTCGGATATAATAATAAAAGATATAGAATCACTTGTGGCTATTTTGAAAGATAGGGCAAGAGAATTCAGGGATACAATTATGGTCGGAAGAACTCATGGAGTGCATGCAGAACCGATAACATTTGGTTTTAAACTCTGTGTGTGGATGGACGAAATAAGAAGGAATCTTGAGAGGATGAAAGCAGTGAAAGAGGAGTTACGGGTGGGTAAGATATCCGGGGCGTGCGGTACATACCCAGTACTCTCTCCAGAGGTTGAGAGAATTGCTCTTGAGAGATTGAAACTCAAACCAGCGCCCATATCCACGCAAGTACTCCAGAGGGATAGACATGCGCATTATCTGTCAGTTCTTGCTATAATAGCCTCATCTCTGGAAGATTTTGCGACCCAGATAAGACTTATGCAACAAACTGAGAGAGGAGAGGTAAAAGAGCCATTTATGAGTGGGCAAAGGGGTTCTTCTGCTATGCCGCACAAACAAAACCCTGTTATCTCTGAGAGAATATGCGGACTTGCAAGGGTTATAAGATCGAACGCCCTTTCTGCAATGCAGGATGTTGCCCTGTGGGATGAGAGAGATATATCCCACTCGTCTGTGGAGAGAATTATAATACCCGACTCCACGATTCTCCTGAATTATATACTTAGTAAATTCAAATATATAGTAGAGAACCTTGAGGTGAATAAGAAAAGAATGTATGAAAACCTTGAAATGTCCAAAGGTATAGTATTTTCGCAGAGAGTGAGGCTTGCGTTGATAGAGAAGGGTATGTTGCCTGACGATGCATATACCATTGTGCAGTCCGTGGCATTCAGGAGCAGGAGCGAGAATAAGAGCTTTAGAGATATACTCACGGAAGAGAAGAAGGTGAGAGGATATCTTTCATCGGAGGAGATTGATGCCTGTTTTGATAATAGTAAGATATTGGAGAATATCTTTCGTATACTTGAGAGATGTGGAGTTTGATACCCTCCCGGGATTGAGCGGAACTGAACAGGCTATGCAAAAAGTCAGATTTCAACATGGTAGTCGCAACTTTTCCGTGCGGATCTTGTAGATAAGTTGCGCAAATTGAATCCAGAACAGCGCCTTCTATTCGCAGACTGAAGTCTGCGGCTACCAGATCCCTACTTTTTGTACAGCCTGTGAAGTTCCGCTACTACTTTTTAGTGACCGAGACGAATCTAGAATTATATGATGTTTAGAGTAGAGAGGAATGTATTAGTTCTGTCTCTTACCGTTGGGGGAACTCTTTTTTTCTTCTTTGCCTGGTATTATCTATTCCCGATACATCTTGAGAAACTTGGAGCAAGCCAGCGCGAGATAGGCATATCATATACACTTTTCTCTCTCGGATTTACACTTGCCCAGGTCTTAGGTGGATATCTCACTGACAGGTTTGGTAGAAAGTTTATAATTGTAATCCCAACCTATGTCTTTCCTCTCCTGTATTTATTTTTAGCCCTCGCAAAGATATGGTGGGTATGTGTCATATTGTATCTTGCCTCATCAATATTGAGTGCAATCCAAATACCTGCATTTACATCTATGATTTCTGAATCTTCCGAAAGCAAGGGAAGGGCGTTTGGTTTTTTTGAATGCACTATTGCCATTGGGATTGCTCTTGGCCCACTCCTTGGCGGTGTTCTTGTGGGGAGAATAGGTATGGGAAATCTTATTTTTCTTATGTGTCCTATAGCATTTATATCTGCAGTGATGCGTTCCATCTTCCTCAAAGAAGTAAAGAGCAGGGACAAGATCAGGAGAACGGATGTAAAGGAAAGCATTACAAAAGATTTTATATGGTTTGTTGTTGCAGGCTCTTTTATATTTTTGGTTTTGACATTGACAGTAAATGGACCATTTCTCAGTCTCTTTCAGAAGGAGGTCCTCTCCTTCTCACCTTCTAAGATAAACTTCCTGTTTGCCATAGGTGGGCTATTTTCGGCAATTTCCAGTCTCTTTGGAGGACGTCTTGTGGACAAATACGGTAGCAAACCCATACTTGGACTATCTATTATCTTACACCCGTTGCTAATAGTATTATGGGTACTCAGCAAGGGTGTATTACCATTCTTCATCCTCTCTTTCCTCTTCAACCCGTTCTTTTATATTGGTTATCAGATAATTATAACGGATCTAACAAGTGAAAAGGTAAGAGGAAGGATGGTCGGGATATTCGGGGCAACAACAGGAGTTGTAAGTTCAATGGGTCCTATTCTTGGAATGCAGATGAAATTGAAGTTTGGTTGGTCTTATCCATTCTATCTCTCACTCTTCTTCGGGGTTGTAGCGTTTATTTCACTTTTGAAGGTAAGAATAGAGAAAACAGGATAGTTTCCTTCTTCTTATTCTGGTTTGAATCCTATCCTGTAGAATGGATTTACTATGCTTGAGGCTATATTTCCTATGTGTGCGGATACTCTTTTTAGATATCTGAAAAGAAGAGAGTATACTACTGCCGCTTTCACCCCCATTGTCTCATCTATGATAATTCCTTTGATTATGCCATCGCACTTTTTACATATCCAGGTTTTTTCCTCCATCAGTTTTTTTGCCTTTTCCACATCTCCGTCCCTTAGTGCCATACCCACCTGAGAAAGCAAGGAACTTACATGATGGGCGAGTCTTTTTGCCTCGTCGTAGTATCTAATGTCTGATTCTGGTGTGTGTATCAGGGCTAGTTCGTATATATTCTTTGAATAATCTCCTACTCTTTCTATGTCTATCACAATTGTAGTAAGCACAAGTGAGGATGTTATATCCTGCTTTGGATTTATAGAGAGATGTTCGTATACCTTCTTTCTTGTCTCAACTTGCAGCATGTTCACAGACTTATCCATCTCGTATATCTCATGCTCATCTTTCACTTCACCCAAAAAGCTCTCGGTAGCAAAATTAAACATCTCTTTGATAATCTCTATCATTTTGTCCACACCCTCAAGTGCTCCCTTCAAGAGAACGTCTTCTTTCCACCAGATAAATAAATCCCTGAACATAAAACCTCCTTCCCTTTCCTCTGTTTACCGCTTATCGCCCCGCCTTGGCGCGGCTCCTACCTACTTGGTCGCAACCAAGACAGGCTGTGCAGAAAGTCAAATTTCAACATGGTAGTCGCAACTTTTAAATTGCGCAAATTGAATCCAGAACAGCATCTTCTATTCGCAGACTGAAGTCTGCGGCTACCAGATCCCTA
>DAOUSS010000097.1 GCA_030627085.1 Candidatus Stahliibacteriota bacterium
GAAGTTAAATATCAGGATGAAGAGTTAGTAAAAGCACAGGTCGGCAATCACAGCGTAACAATCAATAACTTAGGCAAGCCAGATTTCACATACATGTGCGATGATAAATGTTACGATTATCAGTATCAGGTTAAAACAGGGAGATTTCCCTACTGCAAACATTTTCCCGCAGTTATAGCAGAACTAATCTTCAACCAGGTCATCGATTCCAAGACAACGCAAATCGAAGGAATTAAAGGGGTGGTTCTTGATGAATTATTAAAAATTGTTGAAGCACGGCAAAAAGCCGAAGGTTTGATATTCAAAGGAAGAGATGTTGAAGGGAACTTGGAAAGATTAAATGTTGATTTTTTGAGTATTGCTAAACAAGATATAAAAATTACCCGAGAGAAATATCACGATGTACCCGAGAATGTCTTCGAGAATTTAGTCAATCAAGCGTTTTTGCTCTTAGAATTTGATAGCATTCCCCGTAGAAGTACTGGTGGTTGGGATATTCTGTTGATCGGTGGCCGAGCTTGTCCCCCGTATATTGGAGTTGTTGAATGTAAAACTGCTGCTAATGGAATCTATGACTTTCTTTTGAAAAATCCAGGTTATTTGATAAGGCTCAAGAGCTACTGTATAGATATGGTCAAAGATAAATTAGTTGGTGTATACAAAGATTATGTAAAATACTTGATAATTGTAGCACCTGATTTTCCAAAAGAAATAAAAAAGTATTGTTCACAGTTTCGAACCTCCACGGGAATTACTATGACCTTTTGGCCCGCACATATCCTCTTAGGCTTCGTGAATATGTATCGAAATAATCCAATAATAACTCACAACTGGATGGAGCCCTTATTCCAGAAAGAAAAAGTGATTGAGATGGAAGACATTAATGAGGCGTTCGAAAGAGCAGAAAACGAAATTAAGAATCTTTCTGAAAGAATTCAAGAAAAGTTGAGGCAGCGTTTTTCTCAGTTTTCCAGAACCTCTACAGACGCTTCATTCATAAATTTAGACCTCGTAATCGTCGAATCCCTTATCAAAGATATGCTAAATATTATGGCGCCGCAGTTGCTTGTGACTGGTAAGAAGGGCATTACAGGTATAGATACCATAAACATTAAGCATGATTATTTTGAGATATGGAAAAGGGTGCTTAAAGAATTAGGAAAGGAATTTATAATGATACTGAAGGAAGAGTCTTTCCGTCAGGTAAAAAACCCAGATTTAAAGGAAGATCTCCTCCGTCTATTGAAAGCTTGATCTTGATTTAATATGACAACCTCTCCCCCACTCTTTGCGCTGATATCAGTTTTTGGGGTCAAGCTCAATTGTTTGACATAAAGTTTTTAAAAGTCAAAAGGTCAAATTAAGGCATAAAATGAGATCAAAAGTTGCATTATATTTTCTTGTGTGTTTAATGACTGTTACAGGGTGTGTTATTTTCTCTCCCGTTGAACACGGCGAAATAGAAGCCGAAGGCGTAATTGAAGTTCTTGAGGTATCAACTTGGATGTACGGAACCCATATTTTACTTAATGACGATGGGGTAATTATGATTTATGACCATAAACCCGTAGGTGTTCAATATATTGAACCCCTACTAATTGGGGGTGATTTATGACTGTTGGTGATTGGGGAGCGTTGGCATTTGGTGTAGTACTTGGTTTTCTGACCCATTACCTCGTGCGGCGAGACCAGAAGGCGGGTATCGGGGATTTAAGTATTATTGTAGGTGTATTGTTAGGCACACTCGTGCTGGGCCGTATAGGTGGTAAAGAGCAAATCAGCTGGTATCTCATAGGACTTTGCATCGGTTTCTTTAAATACTGGCTTGCTCTGCTTCTTGGACGAGAACAGGTAAAAACACGCATAAAAGAAGGAAAGCCACTTCCGCTATTCCCGTTTTTAAGACAAGGGAAAAGAGAAAAGACAGAAGACCAAGAGATAAAGGAAAAAGGATAAAGGTTAAAGTAAAAAGTAAAAAGTTAAAAGGAAAAAGTAGAAACCCAGTTCAGATATAAAAATTGTTATAACTATAAATCCAGGAGCAAATATGGAATACGAGTTTCTTGGAAAGAGTGATTTGAAAGTCACAAAGATTGGTTTGGGAACGTGGCAGTTTGGTTCAGAGTTTTGGGGATGGGGAAAGGATTTTGGAGAACAGGATGCTGTAGAGACCATAAGGATTAGCTTAGAAAAAGGCATTAACTGGATAGATACTGCGGAAGTTTATGGAAATGGTTTTTCAGAAGAATTGATAGGTAAGATTCTGGGGAAGAAAAGAAAGGATGTAATAATTGCCACAAAGGTATCTGGTTCCTATGCAAAATATCAAGATGTCATCGCCGCATGTGAAGGAAGTTTAAAAAGACTAAGAACCAATTATATTGATTTATATCAATTTCACTGGCCCAATCTTGAGGTACCTATTGAAGAAACTATGAGAGCCATGGAAGAACTGGTAAACCAGGGAAAGGTTAGATATATTGGAGTATCAAATTTCCCCGTTCCACTCGTAAAGGAAGCGCAAAAAGCATTGGAAAAATCTTTCATTGTTTCAAATCAAGTTAAGTATAACCTTATCTCGAGAGAAATCGACAAAGAAATTCTTCCCTACTGTTTATCCAGCAATATATCAATTATAGCTTACAGCCCTATCGCGCAAGGTTTATTAACGGGCAAGTACACACATAATAAGAAGCCTGATAATTCTTTACGAAAGGATAATCCCTTTTTTAAGGAACCAAATTATTCTCAGATAATTAAATTTGTTGAACTCCTTACGGATCTCGCAGGAAAAATTGGCAAAAAACCCACGCAGGTAGCTCTTAGATGGCTAATAGAGAAAAAGGGAATAGTTGCAATCCCTGGAGCAAAGAATAAAAAACAGGCTGAAGAAAATGCAAATGCAATGGGCTGGAAATTAGATGAAGAAATTTTGAAAAAACTTGATGAGGAAAGCAGAAAAATTGAAATAACCCACATTACTGAATAAATGAAAAGGACTATTAGTGCCATACTATAGGAAAAAGGATAAAGAGAAAAGGATAAAGTAAAAAGACAAGAATCTGGATTTATGGTCCATAAAAATCCGTGGTTATCCCTGCCCCGCCAAAGGCGGGGTGTGGTTAATGCATATTCTTGGATTATGAAAACACAGAGCCTCAAAAAAATAACTTTTTCTAACGGAAGGCTAACTCTTCCTGAAGGATATAAGTCACACTTAAATATAAGAGAAACAGAGGAAGCAATAAAATACATCAAAGATTTTTTTCAAACAAATTTGGCTAAAGAGTTAAACCTAACGAGAGTTTCTGCCCCAATTGTCGTGCTAAGTAGAACAGGCATTAATGATACTCTAACAGGTGTAGAAAAACCTATAAGCTTTAGTGTAACGAACATGAACGAAAAAGCCGAGATTGTACAATCCCTGGCTAAATGGAAAAGAATAGCGCTTGCTGATTATTGCTTTAAGTATGGGGAAGGTCTCTACACCGATATGAACGCCATAAGACCTGATGAAAGTTTGGATAATTTACATTCAATCTATGTTGATCAGTGGGATTGGGAGAGAGTTATAGAAAAAGAAGAAAGAAATTTAGGATTTCTTAAATATATAGTAAGAAAAATCTATAAAATCATAAAAGAGACAGAAAAAGTAGTATGTCAAAGATATGAACAAATTTCAAGCCCATTCCTTCCAGATGAGATTTACTTCATTCATAGCGAAGAGTTAGAAGAAAAATACCCAAACCTCTCGCCGCAAGAACGGGAAGACGCCATCTGCCGGGAAAAGGGAGCAGTGTTTATAATTGGGATAGGGGCAAAGTTAAAAAATGGCAAACCCCATGATGAAAGGGCAGCAGATTACGATGACTGGTCAACAGAAACTGAGGAAGGGAAAAGAGGACTCAACGGTGATATCCTTGTTTGGTATCCTCTAGTTGATTGTGCTATGGAACTTTCTTCTATGGGAATAAGAGTAAATGACGAATCCTTATTAAGACAATTGAAAATTAAGGGGGAACTTGACAAGACAAACTTATATTTTCATCAAAAATTATTACGAGGAGAACTTCCTTTAACAATCGGTGGTGGGATAGGACAGTCTAGATTGTGTATGTTCTTCTTAAGGAAAGCCCATATAGGCGAAATTCAATCAAGTATTTGGCTCGATGAAATGAGAACAATTTGCAAAAACAATAATATATTTTTGCTTTAAAAATTATACAGACGGAAGGCTTTGACACTTCATGCCTCGCCCTCACTCTGTTTGCAGAACAGCAATCAGCAATAATCAGCAACGAAGGTTAGGTTACAACAATCAGGGAAAATAAAATGAGAGGATTAAAGGTAAACATTAAGCCTGATTGGATTATACCATTGGCGTTTGCCATGCTTTTTGTGGTGGCTTTGTGGGCTCAAGAAGTTGATTTGAAGCAGAAAGCGATTGATGAATTTAAAAATAAACGCTATCCCGAAGCAATTTCGCTTCTCAAAGAGGCATCCTCTGAGAATCCAAATGATGCAGAAATTTGGTATTACCTGGGCTATTTTACCCATTACCTTTGCGCCGACTGGATACCTTTAACCGAGTGTGACGAGGAAAAGTCCGATGAAATATTGGAATATTTAGATAAAGCTATAACTCTTGATCCAAAGTATGGGGATGCTTACTATTTTATCGGAGCTGAGCATGGTGGCCGTTTCTTAAGGGCTATGCAGGAAGGCGATGTTAGAAAGATGCGTATAGAGCTCCTAAGTGGGCGTAACAAAGGAGGTTACCCCGACTGGTTAATTGAATTTGCTCGAAATATGTTAAGAACATGCCAGCCCAATGCAATTTTGTTTACCAGTGGAGATGCTGATTCATGGCCCACATGGTATCTTCAATTTTGTGAAAATTATAGAACAGATGTTACGGTTATTCCAATGGGTCTTTTAAACAGGCCCTGGTTTGTACTAACATTAAAAAATGGTATTGAAAATATTCTGGTTAGTGCACCAATTAGCTGGAGAGAAGAACAGATTTTTGATATGCATCCTTATAAATGGAGAACATACACAATAGAGATACCTATCCCCGAAGAGGCGTTAGAAAGGTATAATATTTTACTACAAGATAGCTTGATGAAATGGGAGTTAGAGCCGAACTTACAAACAAGTTCGCGTGAATTTTTGGGTACAGAGCAGACCGTTCTGGCTGATATTATAAAGACTAACAGGTGGAAAAGACCCATCTATTTTTCTCTTGGATGTTCCAAAACAAGATTGGCGAATCTTGATAAATTTATGCAATTGTGTGGACTGGTCCAAAGACTCCTTCCTGTGGAAGCCGAGAAATATGACTTGTCTCTTAATCCGAATGAAATAGAAGCTGTTCTCTTACAATCCGAGCACTATCGTTATTTTACCGATGTAAAAGAACATAATATGCCTCGGATTTCACATCTGTTAAGCTGCTACCGTGGTGTTCTGCTGACCTTAGCGAATTACTATATCGAATCAGGAAATCAAGACAAAGCCCGAGAGATCGTAGATAAAATGAAGATATATATGCCCGAGAGTGTTTTCCCGTCAAGTATTCCACTCAAAAAGGCAATAGAAAGTCTTGATTATGAGCTCAGTGTGGAGTAAATCTTGCAAGTAAAGCCTTCGTGAGATTGCAGGGTCGTAAGGCGTAAGAGAAGAAAGGATAATTGGCTAATGACGAGTGACGAATGACTATTTAGTTAGGTAGGTTAAAGGAGATAATGGATATGGCATTTAAAGTGGTTTTTCTTGCGCACACCCCCCGATGCAGAGCCAGAGAAGCACAACTGTGTGATTGAGACATCCAAGTACAAACTCTTTACAGTACTGGTTAAAGACCAAAATCAAGCAGTTGAAGTGTGTAAAAAACTTGTCAAAGAAGAGGGTATCCACTCAATCCTTCTCTGCCCGGAATTTATACATAGAGATATTGTAGAGATAGTAGAAGCGGTTGGAGAAAAAGTTGCTGTTGCGGTAGCCCGAGGAGACGGTCCGAGCAGTAGGGCTTCAATAA
>DAOUSS010000087.1 GCA_030627085.1 Candidatus Stahliibacteriota bacterium
AAACCTTTTTTTCTTGACTTTTATGGGAAAATATGGTATACTCTATGGATGAGATTTCAAATCCCAAATTACAAATCATTTACCCCGTTAGATGCTTGCTATCTGACAAGGCGGGCAAATTCCAATATTTAAGTTCAAAAAACTCAAGGCTTATAAATTTGGTCACTGGGATTCAGATATTGCTTGTTATTTGGAATTTATATAATTAGGAGAGGTGTCCGAGTTGGCCGAAGGAGCACGACTGGAAATCGTGTCCTCGCCGAAACGCGGGGCGCGGGTTCGAATCCCGCCCTCTCCGGAATAAGATCAGGTGATCAATTATCAGTAATCGGTGTAGAGCGGAAGGATAAGGGATAAAGGAAAAAGGATAAATGACTAATGACCAATGACTAATGACGATTACTGATTACCGATCACTGATTATCCGCAGGATCCGTATAGATAAACAAGGAGAAATGGCGAAAGTAGGAGAGGGAGAGTAAATCTGAGTCCCCAGTGCCGACAACATAATTCAGACTATGTTCAAGACGGTCATATTTGACCTTGATGGTACGATACTTGATTCAAGGTATGATTGGAAAAAGATAAGAGAGAATTTAAACCTGAACCAATACTCTATCCTTGACCAGCTCTATTCCCTACCTGATGAAGAAAGAGAAAAAAAAGAATCGCTCTTAAAAAGATACGAAAGGAAAGCCACGTCCAATGCATCGCTCTTCCCGGATGTAAAGGAAGTTTTACATACACTGAAGAAGATGGGGATAAAGACAGGCCTTTCTACAAACAATTCAATAGACAATACAAGATTTATAATAGAGAAATATGGTCTCGTATTTGACAGTATTGTCACGAGGGATGACGGTATATGGAAGCCTAATAAGGAACCTATTCTCATGCTTATGCAGAGGCTTGGCTCTAAACCTGATACTACGGTCATCGTTGGAGATAGCGATTATGACATTCTCTCGGCGAGGGATGCCGGTGCATCCTGTGTAATCTTCTGGAGAGGGAGGTCCTTAAAATACAAGCCAGATTTCATAATATACAGCATTCGTGATGTATTGGCTCTACTGTAGGGCAAGGCTTTAGCCTTGCTACGAATTCTGTTTATTTGTATGGAGGGGTTTCCTAACTGTGGGAGGGGTTTCCCAACCCCGACATCATCGCGACTTGGAAGTCGTCTAATAAATTAGATAAGTTGGTGATATATGTTATGTGATATATGCCATATCAAGGAGGCAACGCTTCACTATACGGTCGTGATGGGAGATACATCCACCACAATGTATATCTGTGAAGACTGTGCAAAGAATAAGGGGCTTCTACCCGCTTCAGGACTTCCAATATCCAGACTCCTGCTAAACGATGCAAATATGGATCTCGTATGCAATCGTTGCGGACTTACCTTTAAAGAATTTGCGAAAACACTCAAGTTCGGATGCAGCGGTTGCTATGATGTGTTTGGAAAAGATATCAAATCATTTCTTGAAAAACTTCAAGGAAGTCCGGTGCATAAAGGCAAATCTCTCGAAAAGGCAAATATAGAAACCCTTGAAAAGAGAAAGAAGATAATTGAATTAAAGAAGGCGCTTAAAAAAGCTATCGCAAAAGAGGCGTATGAGACGGCGTCAAAAATAAGAGATGAACTCGCAAAACTCGAAAATGCAGTTTGAAGATTTAATAGATACTCAACCGCTGTGGTTAAATGAGGAGGGGCTATCCAATGAGATAGTGCTTTCGTCACGGATAAGGCTTGCAAGGAATCTCAAGGGATACCTGTTCCCTACAAGGGCACGAGAGAAGGAACTTGAGGATGTATCTGAACTCGTGAAGGATGCTGTAACTAAGTCTCCCTATTTTGCCAATGGACTTTCGTTCAAGACAAAACACCTATCTCAGTTGGATATTGAGTTTGTCAGGGAACGGCATCTTCTCTCCACCAAGAAGAGAACCGTAGACTGCGTGGTAGGAAAGGGTGAGATAGTGAGTGCCCTGATCAATGAAGAAGATCACATAAGGATTCAATGTCTTGCATCAGGACTTAATATAAAGGCTGTATATCCCGTTATCTTTGAAATTGACGAGATACTCTCTTCCAACCTGACATACGCATTCAGGAACGACTTCGGATATTTGACATCCTGTCCTACCAACGTTGGTACAGGTATGAGGGTATCATGCCTCCTGCATCTACCCGGGCTTGTCCTGACAAAAGAGATAAACAAACTTTTGGATGATGTAATGAGCCGTGGATTTTCGGTGAGGGGATTATACGGAGAGGGAAGCGAAATCGAAGGAAACTTTTTCCAATTATCCAATCAGATTACACTGGGTATAGATGAGGAAGAGATTGCTACAAAGACAGAAAAGGAGATTAGGAATGTAATCGACCTTGAGAGAGAGACAAGAAATAAACTTATGAGAGAGGCCGGGGAAAGGGTAGAAGATAAGATATGGAGGTCGTACGGCATATTAAAAAATGCGAGAATGTTATCTCAAGAGGAATTTGTAAATCTCTCATCCGCCGTGAGACTTGGGATTGGAATTGGTCTAATTGACAACACCTATTTAAAGTTGTTAAATTATCTCCTGTTGTATACAGCCCCCGCTCACCTCCAAAAGATGAAGGGCAAAATTATGGATGCGGATACAAGGGATATAGAGAGAGCAAACTATGTGAGAGAAGTGCTGAAGTGTACCTGAGTACGAAGATATACATTTGCTCTTCAAACACTCATCTATTTGTATGAATAAGTTCACAATTACACCCCTTATAAGACAGTATAAGAGACTGAAACAGAAGGAGCCTGATGCTATACTATTCTTCAGGGTTGGTGACTTCTATGAAACTTTCTATGAGGATGCCGTGCTCACATCAAAAACTCTGGGAATAGCACTTACCCAAAGACAGGAGGGTGTTCCGCTCGCAGGTGTTCCACATCACAGTGCAAAAACATACATACAGAGGCTCGTATCTGGTGGATACAAAGTAGCTATATGCGAACAGCTTGAAGAGCCGAAGCCGGGTAAACTTGTAGAGAGAGACATCATGGAGGTAATAACACAAGGAACAGTGCTTGATGATATGCTTCTTGATGAGAAAAAGACAAACTTCCTCGCCTCTATATATCCCGGGGATAACAGATACGGTCTCGCTCTTCTTGATATCTCAACAGGTGATTTCAGGGTTACAGAACTTACAAGAGATGAACTTCTGGATGAAATAAGGAGGTTGGAGCCGAAAGAGATTATAATCCCCTCTGGTATAGATGAAATAGAGGTCAATAATATAGCAATAAGCAGAATAGATGATTTTGAGTTTGACTACGAATACACCCTTAAAAATCTTCTCTCGCATTTTGGCATCCAGACACTGGATGGATTTGGATGCGGTGGGATGAGAGAAGGTATACAGGCAGCAGGTGCTGCCCTCTTCTACGCCAAAAGGAATAAGAGAAAGGACCTGTCTTATGTAGAGAGGGTAAGTCCGTACTCAAGGAATGACTCGCTCGTTCTGGACGAACCCACGAGAAGAAATCTTGAACTCGTGAGAAAACCCACCGGAGAGACAGACGGCACACTTCTCTCTATCCTGGATAATACCACTACACCAATGGGAGGAAGACTTTTGCGAGATTTTCTTATCTCTCCCCTCCTTAACCCTGAAGAAATAAGAAAGAGACAGGATAAAGTAGGTGTATTCTATAACAACCCATCATTCACAGCACAATTACGGGGTTTCCTCTCCCAAATTCCTGATCTGGATAGGCTCATAACAAGGTTATCATTGGAGAGAGTGAATGCGAGAGATGTTCTCTTTCTGGGTAGGGCGCTTAAGAAATTCCCCGAAATAAACAGATTCCTACCAGATTCTCTTTCTTCTTATAAGCTGGGTAATTTTGATGGCGTTGTAGAAGAGATAGAAAAAACAATTGTAGAATCCCCGCCTCAGACCATAAAAGAAGGTGGTATAATAAGAAGTGATGTAAACAAGGAACTTGATGAACTGAGAAATATCTCCAAAAATGTAAAATTATGGATAGCGGATTTCGAGAATACGGAGAGGCAGAGAACAGGTATAGGTTCACTAAAAGTTGGTTTCAATTCTGTATTTGGATACTACATAGAGGTTACAAGACCAAATCTCCCGAAGGTGCCCGAGGAGTATGTAAGAAAGCAGACCCTTGCAAATGCAGAGAGATTTATCACACCTCAGTTGAAGGAATATGAGGCAAAAGTGCTGCAGGCGGATGAGAGAAGCAGGCTCTTAGAGTATGAGATATTCAAGGAACTGCGCGACAGACTGAAGAATTTTGTCCCTTCTATGAAGGAGGCATCTACGAAGATAGCGTATATTGATGTATTGTCTACACTCGCAAGCATTGCAAGGAGATATGGATATACAAGACCTGTGGTGGATGATGAAGACAGGATTGTTATGAAGGATTCAAGACATCCGGTTGTTGAGAGACTTCCTAAAGAGGGTGAATTCATCCCAAATGATGTAAAACTTGATCTGGATGAGAGAGTGCTTGTAATCACTGGTCCAAATATGGCAGGCAAGTCTACATATCTCCGCCAGGTTGCGCTCTGTGTCATACTCGCCCAGATGGGCTCCTATATACCTGCGATGGAGGCAAAGATAGGGATAGTTGACAGGATATTCACGAGGATTGGTGCCTCGGATGACCTCACCAAGGGGGTCTCAACATTTCTGGCAGAGATGACAGAGACCGCCAACATCCTGAACAATGCAACCAGAAGGAGTTTGCTTATATTAGATGAAATTGGACGGGGAACATCAACATACGATGGGCTCTCTATAGCATGGGCGTCGGTGGAATATATTGTGAAGAATACAAAGGCAAAGACACTCTTTGCAACTCATTACCATGAGCTCACGGAGCTTGAGCGCCTTTCGGATGAGATAAAGAACTATAATCTTGAATGCAAAAAGTGGAAAGACAAAATTATATTTTTGAGAAAGGTGGTAAGAGGAGGTTGCCCTCAGAGTTATGGTATAGAAGTGGCAAAACTTGCCGGATTGCCGAAAGATGTGATAGAAAGGGCAAAAAGGATTCTTGTATCGCTCGAGAGAGAGGAAAGGAGGGGAAGTTCTGAAAGGCTTATGCAACCACTCCAACTCGGTATTTTTGACGAAGTAAAGGAATCGGAAGTAGAGAGGGAATTGAAAAATATAGATATTGAGAAACTTACTCCCATAGATGCCCTGCTTATTCTGAAAAGCTTGAAAGATAAGATTAAAGAGACAAGACCAGAGACACAAGACCAAAGACCACAGACAAATTAAATTTAAATGACCAATGGCTAATTACCAATTAATGGCTAAAGACCACGAACTACGGGCAACGAACAACGGATAACACCTAATCTTTGTTGGTCTTACCTGCCTGTCGGCAGACAGGTGTCTTCGGTCTCTTGTCTTTGGTCTGAATTGAGATTATGATTATCATAAAATCCGATAGAGAGATAGAGATAATGAAAGAAGGAGGAAAGGTTTTAAAAGAACTTCTTCTACTGCTCAAAGAGAATGTGAGAGAAGGAGTCACCACAAAAGAACTGGATAGGCTTGCGGAGAGATTTATAAAAAAGAGTGGAGGGAGACCTGCATTCAAGGGATATAACGGTTTCCCCGCAAGTATATGCACATCTGTAAATGAGGTCGTTATTCATGGTATCCCTGGTGATTATGAACTCAAAAATTGCGATATAATAGGCATTGATGTTGGTGTCTCGTATAAAGGATATTTTACGGATACCGCGTATACATTTTCTGTGGGCAAGATAGATGGGCTAAAGGAGAAATTGATTGAAGCCACAAAAAAATCACTCTATGCTGCTCTGGATAAGGCAAGGGCGGGGAACAGGTTATCCGATATATCAAATGCAGTACAGACCTGTGTTGAATCCTGCGGTTTTTCAGTGGTGAGGGAGTTCTGCGGTCACGGAGTTGGCAAGGAACTGCACGAAGATCCCCAAATTGTAAATTATGGCCCACCGAATCGCGGTGCCATCTTGAAGGCTGGAATGACCCTTGCCATAGAACCTATGATAAATGCAGGGGCTCCTGATGTAGCAATTTTAAAGGATGGATGGACAGTTGTAACGAAGGATGATAGTCCCTCTGCCCACTTTGAACACACGATTGCAATTGCTTCAGATGGAAAAGAGCCAATAATCATAACAGAATGGGAATAAGTTATTAAGTTATATCCGAAGTGGACAACCACACCAGACTGTACAGAAACTACGATTTGAGCTGGTAGCCGCAACTTTTAAGTTGCGTAAGTCTCGTAAAATTGTATCTTATGGACGCAAGCTAAACAGGCTGTGCAAAAAGTAGGGATCTGGTAGCCGCAGACTTCAGTCTGCGAATAGAAGATGCTGTTCTGGATTCAAGT
>DAOUSS010000309.1 GCA_030627085.1 Candidatus Stahliibacteriota bacterium
TATCCTCCGTCCCTTCGTTTGCTATTTTAGTCTGCGGTCTTCGGTCTGCTTGCCCCGTTGGAGCATAGCGACTTTATGGGGTAGTCTTCAGTCTGAATATATAATCTGTGACCATCCCTGCCCCGACGATACGTCGGGGTGTGGCAAGTGCATATTTTAGAATAATAAAATCGGTTCTATATAATTCAGATCAAATCTCAAAGATTCTTTTGCTATATCAAATACTCTACCCATAATCTGGGTAAAATACACGACCGGTAATTCTTCAAAATCGTAGTATTTATCCCTTACATCCTTTTGTCTTCTATCAAGATTGAACTGACATAGAGGACAACTCGTTGCTATTATGTTCGCGCCCAAAGACCTCGCAGAGTTGATTATCCTGTAAGTTCTCTCCACAACAAGGTCTACTGCATTTACAGTATTATACGAACCGCAGCACTCGTTCTTATAAGGGAAATCAACTACTTCTATTCCCAGGGATGTAAATAAATCCTCAAGGATAGTCGGATTCTCTGGATTATCAATGGCTACATTTTGAGGTCTCAAAAGCAAACACCCGTAATACGACGCTACCTTAAGGTTTGGAAGCTTGTTCTTTACCTTTTTTGCAATATTATCAAATCCTATAACTTCTTTTAAGAATGTAAGAAGATGGAGAATTTCTACATCACCATTATAATCTATCTCCCTGTCCATAAAATCATTCATCTTGTCTCTGGATTCTTTATCTTCCTTGAAAAAATCATTTGCCTGTTTAAGGGTATTATAGCACATTGAGCACAGAGTAACCACCCTATCGTCACCATTACTCTGCTCCTTTACCCTTATCAAGTTTCTAATGGGTGCAACCTTATGCATCAGATCATCGGATGTGAGCGAATAGACTGTCCCACAGCAATTCCATCTTTTGAGTTCAACGAGGTCAACGCCAAGAACCTTTAGCGATGCTATTGCTGAATCCTCAAAATTCCTTGCACTCGTTTTGAGTGTACAACCTGGATAATAAAGCATCTTCATACTAATTAGTTACTGGTAAAAAAATTCACCCAGAATGTCAAATTTCCAATTACCAATATCCAATAAATGTCAAATCCCTAAATTCCCAATTTTATTTTGAGGCTGGGCACTCTTTGCATCACCAAGCTAAAGGGCTCCAAAAGTAGTATTTCACTATTCCACACTTGCCGAATCTATTTGACATTTGTCATTTCATTGGAAATTAGAAATTCGGATTTTGAAATTTTGTTGTGTTCGTCCGTGGTTAATGCATATTCTGGGATTATGCTGTTTGTTTTCTAAAATTTGCCACCAGGGCAATCTGGGGAAGTATATATATCTCTTCCTCTTTAATCTCTTTTATCTTTGTATAATCAATGTTCCTTCTTAAATTGACCTGCCTCAATGCTTCCATTATCTTTGAGGGGTCAATTCCACGAGGACACCGGACAGTGCATGTATAGCAAGAGGCACATATCCATATAGTATTGTACTGCAATGCGACTTCTGGTAAGCCAATTTGGAGTAACCTTATTACCTGATTGGGAAGTATCTCCATCTGTGTTACACTTGGACAATCACCTGAACACTTTCCACACTGATAACATGCATAAAGGTTTTGCCCTGATAGTTCCAAAATTTTGTCTATCAAATTAGCCATAAGTAGTTCCCCGTGAAAAAGTCCTGTAAGCAAGGAGAAATGGGGTCCTCTCCCTATTCTCCCTTTCTCCTGATGACTTTTTTCCCTCTATTAATTCAAAAAGATCGGAAAGCACTTTCTCTTGAATTTGATTATCCTTTGGGGTTGGCTTTATCCCAATAATTACAGTTTTTATTTCCCAATTTTTAAGGTATTCTGCTATAAAATTTAAGGA
>DAOUSS010000163.1 GCA_030627085.1 Candidatus Stahliibacteriota bacterium
ATCCTGAGCAAAGTTGAAGGATGACATATCAAAAATCAAAGATAAAGACTACACAAACTTAAGGCAAGAGACCAAAGACCATTTATTTTGGGTCTTCAGTCTTGGTCTGAATTTTTACATTTTAATATGTAATTTTTGATATTCCCGGGACCTATCAGGGCGGAGTGCAACAGCTTGCTGTTGCCAAGGATTACTATGCACAAGAAGAAAATTCTACTGACAGATAACAGAGGGTTTACTCTCATTTCAGTTCTTGTGGCTTCCCTCATACTTTCGGTTGGCCTTCTTGCACTTGTAAGGATATTTTCTGCCAGTCCTTTAATAAATGCTGTAACAGACAGAATCTCTCAGTCCACCAACTATGCACAGGATAAAATTGAGGAATTCAGGGCGCTTGGATACGATAGCCTTGAGGCTTTGATAACTGCGGGTGTTACCACCGACATAGATACAATTGGGCATATTATAAGAGAATATAGCCTGTCTTTTGATACTGTCGATGTCGATTTAATCCAAATGGAAGTTGAATGCTCCTGGCAGCCACTCTCTATCGGGGGAGGGAAAAAAGTCAGGTTTGTAACACTTATGTCCAAGCATGATTAGGGAAGAAAGGCAAAAGCAAAATTAAATATTAAAATGCAAATATCAAAATTACATATCAAAAATCAAATATTTTCAAGAGGAGGTTTCGTATGGCAATTTGCTGTATTTAATACTTAGTGCGTAATGGAGTGCATCAGCAAGCTGATGCAAAGATAATTTTGCATTTTGATTTGTAATTTTGATATTTTATATTTGATTTTTGATATGCTATGGGGGTTTTATCAAAGGATTTAAAAGTAATATTGAAGGGGTTACCCTTGTTGAATTACTGATAGCGATTACCATAAGTGGTGTTATAGTTGCTGTGGTGATTACAGTACATCTGGCTCAGGAACGGATATATAAAAGAGAAAATATTTATATGGATATGTGCCACAACGCTGCAATGGTGATGAATAGGATAACAACCACCCTGAGAATGGCGGGTTACAGTGACCCCGGTAGTTCTCAGTATAGTCCCGGTATTCGTTACGGAGGAGCTGATAGTATAGTGGCGGTTGCTGATAGTCTGGAGGGCAGTGATACTATAGCAATATATACAGCACATAAATTTGCCCCGCAAGGCATAGATTCTCTCAAATTCCAATATCTGGACCCCAGTCATAATCTTCTAACTTCTCCTGTTCCTGATAGTCTGCGTGAGGATATAAACTCTGTAAGGGTAACTCTTGTTTTGATACGAGATGAAAAAACCGCAGGACCGGCAAGGTATGAGTTATCAAGAGAGGTCAAACTACGGAATTAAAGGGAAAAGATAAATAAACACCGAATATCACCGAAAGGCACGAAGAGATTGTAGATTACAGATTTTAGATTGTGGGCGAATAGCAATTCGCCCCTACTTTGTGAACTTTGTGGTAAGAAATTAATTGGGGCTTTATGTTGAAGAACGAGGATGGAATGTCGGTAGTTATGGTCTTCGGGATTTTGGTCTTGCTCGGTCTGCTGGCATTTGCACTCCTTAATAGAACTGTAGCTGAACGACAGGTTATCACCCATCTCCTGAGGCGTGAAATCGCCTTTAATGCAGCAGAAGGCGGATTGGAAAAGGCACTGCTTGAACTTAAACGAGATTTTGCGAACGATACAACAGGTAATCCAAGCTGGGCAGATGGTATTATTAACGGTATCAATACTGACACAACCGATAGCAATTACTACCCCCTATATGATGATACAATTTCACTGGGTGAAGGGAGTTACTTCGTTGAATTGAAGAACGAGCCAGATGGTTTGGGTGGATTTCTTACAGACGAGATTTGTGTCAGATCCACCGGAATTACTGATAGGGGGGGTAAAAGGGTAATTGAAGCCTATGTAGAGATAGAAAATCTTTCACCGTGGAATAATGTCATTACCGCTGGAACTGGTCAAATTGGTAAGGTCATCAGTGGTAATGTGGAAATTCACGGGTCCGTACATATCCTGGGTGAAGGGCTAATCCCTTCTGATAATGCAATTGAAATGGGGGGAGGGGCTGGTATTCGTAACAATTATGAAGGAATGCCTAGTATTCTATTGAGCAAAGTTCCTCCTCTTGATACAACGATATTTAATGGAGAAGTCGTGAGAACCTTAAAAGCTACACTCAGAGTGAAGCATGGGAGAGTATATATATCTGATGCTGCTGCCACAGTGGGTGAACCTGATTCACCCGGTGATACCATTAAAGAAACTATGGATGGGGTCTATGTTACTGACGGATACGAAGGATTGGGGGGGGGTAGTAATGTTTATTCGGATAATGGCACTGACAATCCATATGATATAGAGGATGTTGTTCAGTTTCCGAGTCTCTTTGACCCTTATACCGACCCTGAGACGGATTCTACGTATGCCAGGTATCTAGATTATTTAAGCGCTAAGGCATTGCACATAACCGAAGATACAATCTCTTCAGACATTGCCGATTTCAGTTATTCCGACACATTGGGCAATAGTATTACCTGGAATAGTCAAGATAGCCTTGATATCAATGGTATTATATATATAGGCAGCGATCTAACGATTGGTACAAAGGACAACGCTATACAATATGACGGAAAGGGAACTATAGTTTCTACAGGGAACATCACTATAGAGGGTCATTTGCTTACACAGGGAGAATTTGCCAGTGATGATGCTCTTGGTCTTATCGCTGCCGGCAATATGTATCTGGCCGGACCTGGTCTGCCTCATCTAAAAATAATGGGGGCGTTTTATGCAGAAAGCAAGGTCACTGTCCAGAAGCAAACCGATATTGTTGGCAGTCTTGTGTCCAATTATTTTAGCATGTTACAGGTTCCCTGTATTTACCAGGTTCCTGCGTTAGCAACTAACCTTCCGCCCGGTATTATAGAGGGTGATCCTGTTTGGTTATTTAGGGTGCGTACCCGCATAAGGTGATTATAGATTTTAGATTTCAGTATTTTTCACCACAAAGAGCACAAAGGACACAAAGAGATAAATTGTAAATTGTAGGCACGAATTCAATTCGTGCAAAAAACTTGTGTCAGGAGGTAACTCCTGACACCACACCCAACCACGGGCGAATAGCAATTCGCCCCTACTTTGTGCCTTCGTGGTAAGAGATTCACCACTAAGTCCGTTAGCTAACGGAAAGGCAATAAGAAAGAGATTACTTAGGGTAGTTTTTTAAATAAATTTGTTATTCTTTGTGGACTTTGTGAACTTTGTGGTAAAACTAAGGAATTGTAGAGGGCGAAATTGTGCGAAGCGAAGTAGCGAAAAAATCAAGCACCTTTTCCTCGTATCTCTTCCCTTCCTTTAGATAACATTCCAGATGTTCCGCATCAGAAACAACCCATAGATACTTTGGCTCCTTGGCTGTGTTGAATATTTCCATCCCCTCAGATATCGGTATTTCCCTGTCTTCCCTGCTATGAATAATTAAGATAGGCGTTGGAGAGATTTTATGTAGGCAATTTTTAAGGTTCAGTTCTTTGGGATTAAATCCGAGTCTTATAGCAGCAGTCCATATAGCCGGTGGCAGGAACGGATATCTTGGCGCACGATAGTAACATTTTGCAAAAGAGTATACAGCAGAATGGAAGGATAGATATGCACCCTCACTTACCACTGCGCTGATGTCAGGAGTGAGAGATGCCCCGAGTAATGCAACTATTCCGCCCATAGAGAATCCCATCACCCCTATTCTATTCTCTCCACTTTCTTTGAGAAATGATACTCCTGCAAGGAGATCTTTTATCTCATAGTAACCCAGAGACGAATATTTTCCCCCACTGTTACCGTGACCTCTAAAATCAAATAGAAGTATGTTGTATCCAGAGCGGTTCAGAAATCTCGCCTGTGGCAGACAATCACCTTTATCCATACCGTAGGGATGACACAGAATTATCGTTCCCCTCTCAGTGCCTTCTATATACCATCCTCTTATATTTATCCCGTCTTCTGTTGAGAAATTTATATCTCTGTACTCCATACCGAATTCTTCAGGTGAGTAAGGTGAATGAAATCTTGGAGGGGATATTATCAACTGTGAAGCCTTGAAACAGTAAACGAGAAAGATAAGGATGAGATAAATAGTCACTCTTTTGGGGAGGCTCTTTACAAATTTTGAGACGAGAA
>DAOUSS010000174.1 GCA_030627085.1 Candidatus Stahliibacteriota bacterium
GCCGTTAAGAAAAACATACGGGGTGCCCTTTTCTTTGCTTCGTTTCTTTTGGGCAAACAAAAGAAATGAAGACGATAAATACGAAACGAGGACACAGTTTAGTATAAGCACTTTTTTGGTGTCAAATATTTTATAATTACCTTAATTTTTGATATGATTCAGCGAGTTCTATGAACTCCCTGCCCCGACGTATCGGCGAGGTGAATAGTCTCCCTGCCTACCAGCAGGCAGGTGTGGTTTATTCATAAATTATACATAACCTTTTATATATTCAATCGCATTCAGCGCCCAGTTCACTTCTTTCAGTTCAATGGATGTAGTTAGTTTCGTTCTTGACTTTGGTATAATAGCAGTTTCAAATCCAAGTTTTTCTGCTTCCTTAATTCTCTTTTCGAGCCTTGCTACTGCCCTTACTTCCCCGGTTAATCCAACTTCCCCGATTATAAGCATTTTTTTTGGTATTCGGAATCCTTTCAAAGAGGAGGCGATAGATGCAAGAACTGCAAGGTCACAGGCACGCTCCTCTATCTTCAATCCACCAACTATGTTGAGAAAGACATCCTTATTAGACACAGGAAATCCGAGTTTCTTTTCAACTACCGCAAGTAACATTGAGAGTCTTCTCGAGTCTATGCCCCCGGATACCCTCTGAGGGTAACCATAATATGTAGGAGATGTGAGTGCTTGTATTTCCACAAGAAATGCTCTCGTTCCCTCAAGAACACAACTGATTGATGTACCGGGCGTGGACTCATTTCCACCCATAAGAAACAACATAGAAGGATCTTTTATCTCCTTCAATCCTTTCTCTTGCATTTCAAATACACCTATTTCATTTGTAGAACCAAACCTGTTTTTTGCAGCTCTAAGTATTCTGAAGTAGTAATTGCGATCCCCCTCGAGATACAGTACTGTATCAACCATATGTTCAAGCGTCCTGGGACCAGCAATTGCACCTCCTTTTGTTACATGTCCAACCACAAATATGGACATATCCCCATTCTTAGCAATTTTGAGCAATCTCTGGGTACATTCCTTTACCTGCGTGACACTCCCGGGGCTAGATTCTACATTAGAACAATACATACTTTGAATTGAATCAATAATAAGTAGACCTGGAACCATCTCATTTGCCTCTTCCTCTATTATCTCGATATCTATTTCGCTCAGTACAAGTATTTTTTCATCATCTGCCCCCATCCTCTTCGCCCTTAACTTGATTTGATAAGGAGACTCTTCACCCGATACATAGAGGACTTTGACTCCTTCTTTTGCCAGATTTTGCGCAGCCTGCAAAATCAGTGTGGATTTCCCAATTCCCGGCTCTCCTCCAAGAAGCACAAGCGAGCCTTTTACAACACCGCCTCCCAGAACTCTGTCGAATTCGCTTATATTTGTCTTCAGTCTCTCTCCTTCGCTACTCTTTATCTTCTGCAGAGATATTGGCGGATGCCTTTCAAATATATGAATATCACTCTTTACAGGCTTTACCTCTTTGAATGTATTCCATTCACCACAGGAGGGACATTTGCCCATCCACTTTGGGGAAGTGTAACCACATTCGCTACACACAAAATTAGATTTCATAATAAGTTACGAGAAGTTAAAGTGTTTAAAAGATGCGTATATATTTTTTAGGGTTTGCCTTTATATCCTCCACAAGTTCTCTGGCTTCCCTTACTGTATTTTCAATTTCTATATAAAGAGAATCGTCGTGTATCAATTTGCCGAGTGTTCCCTCTCCTTCATTGAGGGCTATGAGTATACCATCGATCCTTTTGCTCGTCTTCTGGAGAGTTTTAGATAGAGCTGAGAGACTTTTAGCGCCATCATCAACTGAAGATATAGTGCTTCCAAGATCATCTTTCATATCAAGAACGAGATTCTGTAATTCCTTTGTGGTATTCTGCATATTGGAGAGTGTAGTAGTAATATCCTCTATGTTCTGAGGGGAGAGGAGCTTATCTATGTTTATTGCAAGTTTTCCCAGGGTCGCATAGGGTATCCCAATACTTGCCTCTCCCTTCACAATATCAGAGTCAGTAAATCGTTCTTTAGAAGTCCCCGGATCCAGATCCACGTATTTTGTTCCCGATATCATTGCCACATCCTTTATAGACGCATATGCATCCTTGTATAAAACAACATCTTTATCCAGCCACAGGATGACTTTTACATAATCGCCCTTAAATTTTATATCCTGAACCAGCCCCTTTTCGACGCCATAAACCCTCACAGCATCCCTTTTCTTTAAGCCTGTTACATCCGGGAAATAGGCGACAATAGGGTATCCCTCTGCCCTGAATCTGAATTGACTCATCCATAATTGAATTAGGATAAGGGCAAAAACCGTTACAGTGACAAATATCCCTGTTTTTACTGCCTTATTCATAAGACCTCCCCAAAATATCAACGGTATTGTCAAAAAACTAACCACAGAGAACACAGAGTTAAAGAAATTCAAAAATTTGTTTATAGATTTAGTGCAACACCGAGATATACCCTTACACGCTCCTTATCACACCCCTTCCACTGTACCGACTCACCTAATGGGGTTCTCGTGTCAAAGACGAGAGAGAGATTCCGAAAGACAGTGTATAAAAGCGATATGGTTGGTGTAATATAGCTTCCTGCCGGGTCCCCTCTAAATACGATGGGAGAGGATAGACTACAATCAAGCCCTCTCCATTTCAGCATAACTCCCGGCGATATAGAAAGATACGGCATATAATCTGACACGTTGTGGCGATATTCCATATCTAATGTAAATCCGTTCCAGTTAGTTCGAGCTTCTATAAAATATATACTGGTATCTTTAATGAAATACGCAGTTGTGTCATAATAAAATACAGGACAGTTTTCTTGATATCCAGCCTTTATTCTGCCGTGCCGGGAGCTCAATGCAAATTCAATAAGAGAACCTGTATTTAATTCATAATGGGATTCACTACAGAATGGATTTATAGCCAGCATCTCATTTCTGTCCAGAATAGTCGTATAAGGAGAATAAGACAGGTACAGAGTAAAATTGGAAAAGGCACTTGTTGCAGAGAACACCGGATATATTCTGCTTAAGTTACGTGTATTGCTCAGAGCAGTAAATATACCGGGGGAGAGTGTGAAACTGCTTATATATAATGGGAACTTAACAGAAAATGAAGATATAAAATCTTCGTTTATGTAGACTTTTGTCTTGTTTGTGATATCCAGATGGGAAATATTGTATGTCGCATCAAAGGTGACTGAATTATCCTCATCTGTGGATAAGATACTTCTTGTAATGCCTCCGTCAACCCGAAAGGGCATTCTGATAAACGAGAATTTTAACCCTGTTTCGGTGTATCTTTTGCCTGAAAGTCTCTTTCCTCCCCTGAAAGAGGCATTTTCATAACAGACTCTTATATATGGCAAACCCAAATGTAATCCTATTCTTTCTTTTAGTTCTGTTACATCCCTGTCATACATCATAGATAGAGAGTATTGATTAAATCCACTGTAAGCCCTTATCTTTCCAGAAGAACCTGCCTCTGCTCGAAGTCTCACGGTGTAGTCTTTTCTACGCACAACATCTATTGCCCTTAATTTTACTGTCCCGGGAATATATTCATTAATTTCAGGGAGAGAGAATACGCTGTCAGGCAATAAACTCCCTTTTATGACTTCTAATCCGGGTCTTTCCCCGTATATCGTTACCTGAGGAAGTTCAAGCTCAGGTGCCTGAAGTATTATAAAAAATAATATTTGGAGCATTTTTCCCTTTTATTTTATCTCTTCAAGTTTTCCCTTTGCTTCTTTTACGAGAAGAGAATCATCTCTCCTCTCTATCACCATCATATAAAACTTTCTTGCCTCGTTGCTCTTTCCCATACTCATTTGACATTCTGCTGCCTTAAACAGGGCTCTGGATATAAATTCATTCTCACCGTAAAGATAGTTTACCATGAGATATGACCTTGA
>DAOUSS010000010.1 GCA_030627085.1 Candidatus Stahliibacteriota bacterium
GAGGAGGTGATAGCATTTTGTGGGTATCCATAGAATCTTAACAAATGGGCATCTACGAATGTTAAACAGCCTCCGAGATGAAAGGAGGTGAGAGAAGATGGAACGGCTTAAAGACCTGTGCGAGAGTGTAGTGGAGTGGTGGCGCGATGTTTTCGAGGAACTCAATGACGAGCTAACCAATACGACAGAGCCACCCGGGGTCTCCTAAGAAGTAATTTAGAAAGAAGAGGGGAGGTTTGGTCTGAAGTCTCTTTTTGTAAAAAGGCCTCTCCTCTTCTTAGGAAAGCCTTTATGGGAAGAAAAGAAAATAGACTCGTTGAGTACTTATCGTTAGTAAAACCTGAAGCAGTGCCAGTAGATAAAGCTATTGCTTATCTAAACAACGAGACCCTGAGTGTAAAAGTACTCGTAAAAGAAGCTATTTGGAATAGAGTATCTCCTCAACTCTTTTCTAACATTCGCTACCTTATGAAAGAGGTAAATGTAAACAGTCAAGTCATATATGCTATAGAGGAAGAGATACTGAGAACTTCACCACTATGCATAAATAAAGTAAAACATACTTCACTTCTTCAAAAGATTATAAGAGGCATTCTAGAGGTTGAGGAGAACGTAATATTTGTTAAGGGGACAATAATGCAAAATCTATATTTAGCTTATACAAGTACTTGTCGGATGATGCGTGATATAGATGTCCTATTCCCGGATGTCTCCTCTTTTCACAGATTTCTTACCTCGATAAGAGATTTGGGGTATTATATAGGAGATAAAAACATAAAAATGTACAGTGATCCCGTTATTTTTTCCCCATATAAGAAAATAGAAATACCGTACTCTTCTTTGAAGTTGTTGCATATTCATCTTTACCCTACGCTAAAGGATAACAAAATTAACATAGATGTGAAAGTCGCTGACCGCTTTTTTCTTCCCATGGATGATTTATCTAAAAGAAAGATTAAATTCTCACTTGGAGAAACTGAATTTTGGGGCACTTGTTGGACAGATGTAGTTTATATATTGCTAACCCATGCTTTGGAACACACATATATAAAATGGTGCTGGATGAACGACTTGCACTTATTGTGTACAAAGACCTCTTTAGACTGGGAATATCTTCTTAATCGGTTCTTGCGAGAGGGGAGGCTGCCATTATTTTATAAAATATTAAAGCATTTATCAAGAAAATATAAGGATGGGAAATATAATACCATTATTGGGACTATAAAGGACCATTCAAAATTTCTAATTCATCATAGAACGTCTTGGGTATATAAAAGGTTACTTAAAGTTAACGCAAAGGATAAGAGCACGACAAAATTTCTTCTTTATACAGAAAATCTGCTAAATAGAAAAAGGCACTGGATAACAACATGGATAATGTTAGTCTTTTTTCTATTTAAGATGTTTCGAGCATCTGCTCCTCAATGGAGTTCCAGTCTTCTCAGGAAAATAAACAGTTGTGTAATTCCATTGAAGATAAAGTTTGGTTGTCATATAAAGTTGCCTACTGATTACAAAATTTGTAGTACTCATTTATCAAAGGAAGACAACCTTGTAGTGGCAAAATGGAGTAAAAAAACTGGTTTTCAAATAGAATGTCCTTACCTGACCATGAGTCAATATTAAGTGGAATTCCTATGAATAATAGAAAGGATAAAAGTATACATTCGATATACGCTAAAATAGGGGGAGTAAATATTCTTTTCAAAACCTCTTCAGAATTGGTCGCGCAACTTTTGAGAACGAAAATGAAGTATCATTTATCTTTACCTTTTACAGATATTTCTTGCAAAGTTGCAATTCTACAAGGTGATATTCAGGAAAGGGTTGTATCAAATGGTTTTACATATGAACCTAAATCTAAAGAAATTGTGTTTATTACTAAAACAGGTAATAAAGTTGTATATTATAATTATAGACATTTTGTAAATATTGAAAAAAATGGGAACGCAGTTTGTATAACAAGAGAGCTCAATGAAAGAGATAAAAATAAAAACCGTTTCTTCTTTAGATATATTAAAAATATACTCCATGAATTACTCTGGGTGCATAATTGTTTCTATTTACACTCATCAGCAGTCTTCCATGAAAAGTACGGTACGGTTTTTTTTGTAGGTGAAGCTCGTTCTGGAAAAACTACATCGGCGATTAGTTTTGCTGAAGAAGGATGGACACTTCTTACTGATGATAGTATTTTATTTCAGCAAATATTGAACGGAGAGGGAAAGGGAAAATTCCGTCTTAACTGTTTTCGGACTGAGCTTCATATCGACCGCAGTGTAGGAGATAGCTACCCAAGAATTAAATTTATTAAAAATTTTCCCTCTTTTATTAACCCTTGGCACCCAAAAGTAGAGGTTCCTATGGAAGTGATTTATCCCCTGCAACGAATGGAAACATTTCCCTTCCCCAAAATGATAGTTTTTCCGATGATCTCTAATGCCTCAGATACAACTATTTGTCAAATTGACAGAGACGAATCTTTGTCACGTCTTTTGAAGTATTCCCATATTGGAACTTTAGAGAATGGTCGAGGGTCGTTCTCAACCTACAGGAAAATTCTTTCACGTCTTGTACGAAAGACAGACTGCTTTGAGGTACGTTTGGGAATAGATAGTTATTATAAACCACAAATTGTATTTGAAACAATTTTTAATTATTTTAAACCTGAAATCAAAAGGAAGCTATGATACGAGTAAAAGAGAATTCAAGATATAAATCTAATCCTTATACCGTAATAAATGGGAAAGATAAGATAAACTTTTTTAGAAACAAGGACTACATTAAGAAATTGATGAGTAACTCATTCTGGGAAAAGGTTATGAATGAAGTTTTTTCACAACGAGTGTTATGGGAATTCCTTCATTCTATATCTCTTCTTCCTGATGGTAAATTAAAAAGCATACTCTTAAAGAAGGAAGTTACTGCTTTAGCAAATCAAAGATTCATGAATTATATTATGAGTGTCATCCCAGAGTTTCAATGTGATACAAGTATTACTGTTAAGGATATTATATATATATTGGATATATTTAGATTAAGATATCAAGAAGATTTTCGAAATGTTTTGAAAGATTTGAGTTCTTATGGAATGAAATTTATTTTACTAAAAGGTTTCAGCGTTTCAATCTATTACCCACAAGATTTTTTGCGAGATATTTATGACGTTGATTTATGGTTTCCAAATAAAGAAGGATGGGTGGATACGATTGAGGGATTACTAAGATCCCAGAAATATTCAATTTATAATTTAGCTCTGAGAGATTTAGTAGAAACAATTGGAGTAAAGATGCACCTTTTTTCTCAGCATAAGGTATTGCTTGACTGTCATATAGGTAAACTCCCTATCTTTTCGTCTACTTTTTTAGGAAATGAGATTGAAGAAAGAGCTATTCATCGCAAAATAGAAGGTATTAAAGTATTAGTGTTATCTCCTGAGGATCATATACTATTTTTATGTGCCCATGTTCTTCGCCACGGATATATTACCTCGAGAGATGTAAACGACTTTTATTTTATTATTCATAGCAATAAGAAAACATTAGATTGGAACTATATTTCAAATCGTGCTACTAAATATAATTTCTTTGTTCTAGATGAACTATGCAAAAGGATGAGGCGTATTTATAAGTTCAATTATAAACTCTTCCCCCAAAAATCCATTTTTTCTACTTTTAGTAATTTATTATTTAACAAAGCAAAAAATGCACCCTCATTAGCTGCCCTTCCTGCGCAAATTTATTATATCTTTCTATATGAAGGAAATCGTTATGGGTTCATAATAGCACTTCAAGATATATTGGGGCGATTGAAAGTGACGTTATATCGGAAGTACATCCGAGAAAATAATATGCTACAAAGGATTGCTTACCTTTTCTTTAAAAAGCGTTTGGATTCAAATAAATGTAGCTTTATTTTACGAAGATTTGTAAACCAGTACTTACAACCTATAGACATTGAATTTGAGGAAATTAACCGTAAAACTTTCTTCAACCTTATTAAGTTAGCTACGAATAATCAAATTCCTCAAATTGATACGATTGATACGGGAATCTTCCGTTGGCGAGATAAAAAGGGATGTGATATAATATTGACGCAGATAGGTATCTTTGCCTGTTTTAACAACTCTCAACCATCTATAGAAGATTTTGCATCTATTCAGTACACTGCTCTAACTTGCATGAGAACTCTTGGGAATTATAAAAATAAATAACATTGCTATGAAGATTAGTCGAATAAGGGAAGAAACAGAGAATTCATACATACATTGGCTATATGATGAAATAGAAGAAAACGTTAAATCAATTGGATATAAGTATAAAAATTTGAGTTTGTTAGCACAGGAAAATTTTTGTATCCCCAACGGGTTTGTAATTATATCAGATGCCTTTTTACCTTTTCGAGATGAGTGGCAAAAAATGTTGAAAGCGAGAAGCTCGAATTCTTTTTTATCGTCATTTAATATAAAGTCAATTAAAGAGATCTCAAACGGCATAAAAAACTGCATTCGTAGCTTAAAATTTTCTGATGAAGTAGAGAAACAAATCAAACGGGGATATGAAAACTTACTTATAAAAACAAAAAAGAATTCAATTTTCGAAACACCTCTTATTGTACGAAGCTCTTGCACGGTTGAGGATGGGATAGAATATAGTTTTGCTGGGCAATTTAGAAGTATCTCTAATATTAGGAATGCTTCGGCACTTTTTTCTGCGATTAAAGAAGTATATGCTAGCATTTTTGAGGAGCAGACTGTCTCATATGCCCTATGGCATGGATTTAATCCTTTGGAGATTGATATGGCAGTCATAGTTCAAGAGATGATCCGGGGTGAATGGAAAGGGATAATGTTTACTGCAAACCCAATTACAAAATGTCGAGGTGAGATTATCATAGAAACCTATAAGGACTCTGGAGAGAGTGGTTATAAGAATAGAAGCCTTTGTACATTTCATATTGACAAATCTACTTACAAGATTGTGGATACTTATTTTCCCATTAGTGGAGAGCATCAAGTTAATAGAGAACAGGAGGAAGGTCTCTTTGATGGTGATGTTCGAAGAAACATGTCAACAGATGGAAAAATTTTGGAATTAGCGGAAATAGGTAGAAGAATCGAAAACCTATTAGGTACCCCTCAGGATATAGAATGGGGTATTAGGAACAACAATATATATGTATTTCAATCTAGATGTATAACTAACTTATAGGAGGATTTATGGAGACACTCTTCAGGCATCATTTAACTTGTCTTCCCACTATTATTTCTACTTTCTCGAAGCTTCCTTCCATCTGGGAGTACTTGGAAATACCTCCACCTTACGGGAGCAATAAATTTGTAACAAGGTTGGATCTTAACGGAGATCTTTGGATAGATATAGAGAATGCCCATAGACTCCAAGAAACCTTGAATAAGAAAAAATTTGCTTCTTTTTCTCCAAAGCTAGAGGGAAAGTTAAAACGTACAATTTCAAATCTCGAACATTGGACAAATGAGGTCTCCACATCTGTTCATTCTAAATCAATCTCTATTTCTATTTTGATGGAAATACTGAAAAATTGGAGCAATGCTATGGAAGAATATGTACTTTGGCCAGGGTTAATAACCAAACTAATGCCTGATATAATTTATGATAAAATTAAATATTATCTTGGGAAAAACACAGAGCTTAAAAAAATGTGCGATCATACTCAACCTGTTTTAAACTTACCGAGCGGCGAACTAAATATCCAATTATTGAAACTCGCAATATTTCTTCTCCGCAAGGGCATAGACCTTAAACATTTGACTACAAGTATGCTCGATACTAGAAATACTTCCGAAAGAGTAAAAAGTCTTCAAGTCAGAGTACAGTGGAATGGACCAAGGGAGATTGAACTTCCAGGTATGGAGTCAAAAGGTTACATAGCTAAGGTGACCCGAAACATGTTCTCCGCTTACTCCGTTTCTAAATTGCAAAATATTTTAGAGAAGCTTCAGAAACAAAAAGTAGAGAATAAAATTGCTTATTCGAACTTTAAGATGCAAGTAAATTCTCAGATTCCAGGTTCTTGCTTACCATATTTACTAAGTCTTTATGAAAGTGTAGTTGGTACTTTAGAAGAAGAGCATGTAACTGTTCGTAGAAATTTTTACATAGGTTTATTCCCTTTACTCAGGAAGATTGGGGAAATTTTGGTTACTAAAGGTAAGATTGAGCGAATATCTGATATTTTGTTTCTTTTACACAATGAAGTTTTAGATTGGCAGTCAACTGATTACAAAGCACTAATTATGACAAGAAAAAGCACTTATTATAAAATCGCTAAAGAGGAAAAATATCCAGATATTAAAAATCGATTGGAGGATATAATAAATGAAAACTATAAAAGGTAGACCAGCTTCTCCTGGCGTAGCCAATGGATGTATAAGAAAAATTAGAAGTTATAAAGATTACAATAGAGTTAGAGAAGGCGAGATAATTGTAACAAAACTATTTCCTCCAGAAGCCGTACCTGTATTTTGGAAGATTAAAGGAATTATTACAGAAGAAGGTTCATTATTACAGCATACTAGTATCCTTGCTAGAGAATTTCATATTCCTTGTGTAGTAAATGTCCAGAATGCTTTAGATTTATTCGAAAACCATGAAAAAGTAGTTATTAATGGAGAAAAAGGGGAAATTGAGAGACTGAAACATACCTTATGATGCAAGCTGTAATAAATACTCAAGGAAAAGGTCTCAGATTGATGCCTTTTACAAGAGATATTCCGAAATCCCTTGTCCCAGTTATGGGTAGACCTGTAATTGAATATACGCTTTTTCTTTTGGAAAAGTATGGGATAAAGGACATTATTATTTTATTATGGAATAAATCGCAAATGGTCAAATCTTTCCTAGAACGAAAAAGATATAACTTTAATTTTATTTTTATTGAATCCCATGATATTTACTATGGGCTTCCTGTACTTAAAAAATATATCAGCGGCTCCTTTTTTTACTTTTCCTGTGATTCTTTTACGAATGTAAACTTACTTGATATGTATTCTTTTCACAAAAGAAAAAAATCATTAATTACCTTTGCCCTTATTCATCGCAATAATCCGGGAGCAGGAAGATATTTTGTTTCATCGGATGGGAAAATAATTAAATATGTGAGGAGACATACTACTCCAGGATATCAATATCTTGGCGGAACAAGAATCAAGATTTTTTCCCCTGATATTTTCTCATTTTTGTCGAATTCGAAATTAGAATGTTCGTGCCTCTTCGATAAAGAGCAGCCAACCTTTGGTTATCCTACTTGCTGTGTTGTTTTTTTCAGCAATGCTCCCTATCTTTTATTTAGGAAAAACTCAAGATGTTATGGATACATTTCAAACGCTTTTTCTACCGAGGTAGGAAATTTTACAAGCTATCTCAAACTGAATTTTGATTTATTAGATGGGAAAGTAAAGGGATATGAAGACCTTCTTCCTTATCACATATCGAGAAAAAGAAAAATTTATAGGGGAAAAGGAACCAAAATTCATCCCTCTAGTCAACTGATTCCTCCAACGTTTGTTGGAAATAGAAACATTATTGCAAAGCATTGCCGGTTAGGACCTTTTGCCATTTTGGGAGATAATATGACAGTTGAAGCGAATACAATTATAGAGGAAAGTGTAATTTGGTCAGACAGTAACATTCCTTATGGAAAACATTTGCGCCATTGTATTGTAAGTCAGAACTACTTGCAGAAAATAAGTATAGGAACTATATGAAAACTTCCTCTAAAAATAGTAGTAGTAAACTTATTGTATTAACAGGAATAGATGGAAGTGGGAAAACTTCCATTCTTAAAAGATTATCTTTGCATCCTGAAAGATACCTCATTATTCCTGAAAAAAAAGATACTATAAAATCTTCATTTAACATAAGGAAAAATAAACGCCTGGGCAAGATAGTTCAGTCACTCCCCTCTAAAACACGGGCGTTATTTATTGCCAGTGGTATTTTCATAGAGTATGAAGCTATAATACTACCATCTTTACTTAGTGGAAAGGTAGTAATATGTAATTCGTATTATTATAATATATATGCTAAAGAAAAAATTTATGGAAAGGCTGATAAAATTTTATATGAATTCTTATCTTCTTTGAGAAAACCTGATTTCATAATATTTATAGATATTCCACCAGAAAAGGCATATGAGCGAAAAACTTATTTAAATCCTTACGAATACATTGGTAAACCTAATAAATACAACTTTAGTAAATTTCAAAGGGAGGTTAGAAGTATTATTTTGGAAACCATTTCTGAAATCCCTCATAAAATTCTTAACATTTCTGCTCTATCCCTCGTCGAGGTTACAAAAGCAGTTAATAAGATAATATTGTCAGAAGTGTGTAAGCACAAGGAACCCTAAAAATGATTGCTTTATCCACTGCATCCCTTTATAAGGAGGATTTAAAAACGGTCTTTGAATGGGCCAAAGAAATAGGGTTCGAAGGAATAGAGCTAAATATTGACTATCGGCCAGAAACACAGGATAAAAAGTTGTTGTATAAGTTAAAAGAAACTTATCAATTTCCTATAGTAAGCATACACGTGCCTTGTAATTTTAGACATAGACGTCTATGGGGCAGAGGGATGCGTATTAAGATAGAAAAGTCAACTGAAATAGCAAAATTTCTTGGTACACCCATTATAGTGACTCATGTTCCAATACTTTGGCAATTTGAGTATGTTCACTGGCTTTCTGTAGACCTCAATGCTTTTGAGAAAGAGAAGGGTATTGTTATAGCTATCGAAAATATAGGCTTGACGCCTATTTTAGGGTTCAAATTTAACCTACATTGGTATAATCGATTAGAAGCTCTGTCAAGATTCTCTAATTTAACTCTTGATACTTCTCATTTGGGGAGTCTAGAAATTGATATTAGTAGAGCATACAAGTTATTACAGTATAAGATTAAGCATATTCATCTTTCTAATTACAGCAACGGGATTGAACATTGTTTGCTAACTTCAGAGGGGTTACCAATAAAAGAATTCTTAGAATATTTATCTAATGCGACATATCGGGGAGCTATTGTCTTAGAATTTTCCCCTTACAGCCTGGGGTATCCAGATTTAAAGAAAGTTAAAATGAACCTCCATCAAAACCTCGAGTTTTGCCATAAGTACTTCAGATAATAGGTAATAAAATAGCGATTTGAGAAAGCATTACTTGAAATTTTGAAAAAAATGAGAGTGTCAAGGGTTTTTAGTATCGTTCTTACATTTGTAGGGTTTGCTTTATCAGAGTCTATCTTGTTGTATGCTAATCCGTACATTAAAACTATTGTTGCTCATAGAGTTAAAGAACCTCCTTTAATAGATGGAAAATTACAGGATATTTGCTGGAAAAGTCTCAAGTCTTGTACTTCCTTTATCCAAAAAGAACCTCATAGAGAGGATCTAGCTACTGAACAAACTGAAGTTTATATAGTGTATAATCTTAACAAAATCTATTTTGGGTTTAAATGCTATGATTCACAGCCAGATAAGATTGTGGCGACTCTAACCAAACGAGACGCTCAACTCTGGCAGGATGATGCAATTGGGATACTTCTTGATACCTTTCACGATCGTAGGTCATGCTATTTCTTTATGACTAATTTGCTTGGTGCCAAGTGTGATGGGCGAGTTAATGATGAGGGAAGGGTTGTTGATGATAAATGGGATGCTCACTGGGAAACTGCCTCTTCCATAACTCCAGATGGTTGGGAATGCGAGATAGCAATACCCTTTTCAGAAATTAGATATAAATATGAGGAAAATCCTGTCTGGGGAGTTAACTTTTACAGGACACAGAAATCCAAAAGAGAAGACTCTTATTGGGTCAATACTGGTGAGAATATTTTTGCGGTCTCTCAATTTGGTCGCCTTATAGGTCTCGAACTTCCCAAAGCAAGAAAGCCTATCGAATTTGTGCCTTATATTACAGGTAGATACGAACAACATGCAGAAATAGAATATAAAACCAGAATAGGTATTGATGTGAAACGTTGCTTAGCTTCTAATCTTACTACCAATATAACACTATATCCAGATTTTGCCCATATTGAGGCGGACCAGGACCAATTTAATTTATCATACCAAAAGGGTGAAGAATTATACTTGAGAGAGAAACGCCCTTTCTTCCTTGAGGGGATTGAACTGCTTGAGACACCGTTTAATCTTTTCTACACACGGAGGATGAATGAAATAATGTATGGAGGAAAAATTATGGGGAAAGTTTGGCATACTAATGTAGCGATTATGGATGTTCAAACCAGGGATACGGATGAAAACTTTTCCGTGTTAAGAGCACAAAGAGATATTTTAAGAAGAGGAACAATCGGTATTTTGGCCACTGATAACGAGTATTCTGAAGGTTATGGTCGTGCTTTAGCCTTAGATGGAAACATTCCCATTACTAAGGAAACTAGGATAAATACACAGATATGCAAAAGTATGAATCCACAAATTAAAGATAAGGACTGGGCAGGTCTTTTGGAAATGAAACATAAGGCTCATACATTTTCATTCGGTGGGAAATATGAGGACATTGGAGCAAACTTCAATATTAGACAAGGACTCATCCCTTATTACAGTATAGGTAAAAGAGGAGGCAATATCTGGGGTGAGTTGACCTATCCTCGGAATAAATATGGCTTAAAGTGGATTAAGTCTCGGATAAACTACGCAAGAAAAGAAAATCATGAAGGGGTATTAACTAATGAAAGCATAAGTCCATTGGTCCAGGTTCTTGGGAAAAACAATTTATACCTCTGGTTTTATGGGGATAGAAGTATCCGGAGATATGGAGATGAGGTTTTCCATAATCATTCTATTACGATTGCAGTTTGTACAAACTATGGTGAACGTACCGGTTTCTGTGCCCAGTATCAATGGGGGAAACATTATAATTCTGATTTGCAATATATAATGGGAACAGCTGCTTTTACACCCATAAAGAATATTATGGTGGATCTCTGTGTGACAAATCTAAAACTTGATAAGGAGAGTAAGTGGATTAGTAATATGGGGATAAACTATCAAATTAAGAATGACCTTTTCTGGCGAGTGTTCCTTCAAAATAATACTGAGGAGAAAACCCTTAAGGCCAATACCTTACTTGGTTACCAAATCTCTCCTCGAACAGTTCTATATCTGGCGTATAATGGGACAAGAGAAGAGTTTGGTAGCAATAAATCTACAACCGACCAACTTATTTTTCTAAAGTTTACATATGGGCTCTCGCTATAAAGTGAAATTGCTTAATCACAAATGAGTAGAACATGATGCTTCGAATGCTGCTTGTCTTACTTTTTCCATCCCTTATTTTCTGCCAGTCCTATAGGGTAGAAAACTACCTCAATAAAACTCAAGCCTATCTTGATAGTGCTAAAGTTGTAGTTCAGTCCGATACCTCACTTTATTCCCTTCAAACCCTTGGCAAAATTTACCTTCTTCAAGGAAAATTCTTTGATGCCGAGAATGTCCTGGAAAGTGCCCTTGTTAAAAATCCAGAGGATACTACAACTCTCTATCTCCTTGCTCTCACATATTACCGCTCTGGCAACTTCACTGAGGCTCTTGAACTATTTGAAAAACTACCTGAAAGCCCAGAAGTCCTCTATTATCTGGGTAGAATCTATGCTGTGAAAAATTGTTGGGATGAAGCATTAGAGAGATTTCAAAAATCAAAAGTCAAAAATTAAAAGATACCCTATGGACTAAACTGGCTGAAGAAGAGATTAATACTATTGAGGGGACCAAGTCCCTGAAGCTTGAAGACCTTGAGCCTGAGATACAAGAGCTTGTGAAATCTGCTCCATCTGGAGAAGATTATCCAGAGGCAGGGGCGCTTATTCTCCTTAAAGAGAAATCTCTAATAGTTGAAGAAAATGGTTCTACCACCACCATCCATGAGTTGATTAAAATCCTGAATTCACGAGGTAGAAGGAAATATGGTGAGGCAAAAATTGGATATGATGATACTTATGAATGGGTTGATATTGATTTTGCGAGGATTATTAAACCTTCGGGTGAGGTTGTAACCATTCCCAAAAAATTCTTTAAGACTACTACCCCTTATTCTAATTTTCCACTCTATTCAAATTACAAAATCAAGGTTATATCATTCCCTGAAATCGAAGATGGCACAATTGTTGAATACAAAGTGACAAAAAGGAGAATAAGGTTACTGAATGGGAACGATTTTTATGACAGATTCAGGATGAAAACAGGGGAACCCATAATCCTCCAGAGATATTCAGTAACCTGTCCGGAAAATCGAAAGATTCATATAAAATCTCCTAAGGGGTACAAACCAAAAACCTCCGTGACTCCTGCCGGTTCTCCTTCCGTGGAATTCCGTGGTTTAGAATGGGAAGTCAAAAATCAGGATGCAATTATTCCAGAGAGAACAATGCCTCCTTATGATGAAATCATCCCACAAATCTGGGTTTCGTCATTCAAGGACTGGAATGAAATTTATGAATGGTGGAAATCTCTTTATCAGGATAGGAGCAAGCCAGGTGAATCAATTGAAAAGAAAGTTATGGAAATAGTGAAGGAGGCCAAAGCCTCTACTCCAAGTATGAAGACGAAAGCGATATATGAATGGGTGGCACAAAATATAAGGTATGTTGCATTAGAATATGGTGAAGGTGGATTTAAACCACATAAAGTTACAGAGGTTTTCAAAAATAGATACGGCGACTGTAAAGACCAAGCGCTGCTACTTGTTTCAATGCTAAAGTGTACGGGTATAGAAGCCTATCCCGTGCTCATAGGAGTGGAAAGGAGACTATTTGATGAAGATATTCCGATGATTCAATTCAATCACTGTATAGTCGCAGTATGTCCTGACACCACTTTATTAAATCAAAAATCAAAACGCAAAAATCAAAAACACTATTCACGATTCACTATTAACTATTCACTGCCCCTTTTTCTTGACCCAACACAGGAAACCTGCCCTTATGGTTATCTTCCCTCACACAATCAGGATAAAATTTGTATGGTCTTCTTTGATAATAGGTATAAATTCTTAAAAACACCGCTATTTGAATCTTACACAAACAGGGAAATAAGGGAGATAAGAATTGTGGTAAATGAAGATGGATCTATTGATGCAGAGAAAAAAGGTGTTGCTTATGGTGAGAAGTGTATGGGACTCAGGTATTATCTAAAGCATAGTAAGCCCACCAGAAGGAAGGAGGTTCTGGAGAGTGAGATATCAAATTTCTGTCCAGGCGGAGAACTCATAGACTATTCTATCTCCAATCTTGATAGTATCTCTCTCCCCCTTTGTATTACTGAAAGATTTCATGTCCCCGAATGGCTCAAGAAGGTTGGGGACGATAGAGTGAGTTTTAAGCTCCCGACTGTAGTTATCAATATCCAAGGGATAGATAAAGAGGAGAGAAGATATCCAATAGATTATAGACATACAGAATCCAAAGAATATAACATAAAAGTTGAACTCCCTCCTGGTATGAAACCAATCCTTCTGCCAGAAAATCTCGTCCTCAAAGATAAATATGCTTCATTTTCATACACTGTAGAGGATAAAAAAGACACCATCCAGATTAAAATATCCTATAACCGTGATTCTGTGAGGATACCGAAAGAAGACTATAAGGAGTGGAAACTATTCAGTGAAAAAGTGCGGATGAAACTTTCTGAAGAGATTGTTCTCTCGAAATAGCCCCCTTTATTCAGCAAACAGTAAGCAGTAGGGAGTAAGCAGTAGGCAGGTAGGGGCAACCTCCTCATACGAGCCGTATGGCTGGTTGGGAGAAATCAGTAAACAGTGAGCAGTAATCGGCAGGCTAATTTCATGAAATATAGGAATATCAAAACCCAATAACGATCGGGGTTAGGAAACACCTCCTACAGTTTTTCCTATTTTTTACCGTGCATAAACCGTAACTTTTGCCTTAAAGATTTTGGTTGACAGAAAAACGATTTTATGGTATACTTACCAAAGCCAAAAATGGGTAAAGACAAAAATAACGCTTACAGAGTTTAGTTCAACACAGATTAGGCAAGTGTAGGATAGTGAAATACCGCTAACGGAGATCGCAGTAGCAAGCTACTGCACTCCAAATTAGAACTGAAGTCCCACTACTACAAACTCATTTGACTTTCGGCTTTCTAAATTTCTCCTTTATTACATATGTCTCAAGAGAAATCCACATTTAAGACCATCAGAAGGTTTCTTCAATTCTTGAGACCTTACTGGAAGAAGGGTGTTATTGCATTCTTCTTTATGCTTCTTGCAGTTGGTCTTCAGCTCCCGATGCCCTTCCTCACAAAATACCTCATTGATGAGGTAATTGTAATAAAATCATTTAGACTTCTCAATATCATAGGACTTGTGCTTGTGGGAGTGTTATTTGTCCGTGCAGCATCGATATTTTTGGAGTCGTTTCTACTTACCACTTTCAGGGGCAGGGTGCTCTTTGACATCAGACTCAAGCTCTTTGAACATATTCAGAAACTCTCATTTTCATTCTTCCATAAAAAAGAAACAGGTTACCTTATGTCAAGGATATCTGGTGATGTTAATGCTGTTCAGGGACTCCTGGCAGATACCCTCGTCTCATTTGGACAGAATACCCTGACCTTTATTGCAGGGATTGCCTGCACTATATATATCCACCCAAAGCTTGCCTTTATCTGCTTTGCAATACTACCGCTCTATCTTCTCTCACTCCAGGTGTTTAATAAAAGGATCAGGGGGATGAGTCACGATGTTCGTGAGAGGTACGCATTGGTCCAAAAAGATCTTCAGGAGCTACTATCAGGAATATCTATAATCAAGGCATTTACGGGTGAGAGGCGCTCTACCTTGAGGCTCTTGAAATCTGTCAAGGATGCCATAAGGAGGGAGGTGAGACTTGATATTACTGCCGCCCTTGCATCCATATCCTCTGTCCTCATATCATCAGCAGGACCTATAGTTTTAATCTGGTATGGATGTGGTGAGATCATTCGTGGGAGTCTCACTATAGGTGGGCTTATTGCATTCAACTCATTTATAAGATACTTATTTGGTCCAACGAGAAGCCTTTTTAATCTCAACATTGGTATCCAGAGGTCCCTTGCCGCCTGTGAGAGGATATTTGAGATAATGGATATTGCACCAGAAAGGGAGGGAAGGAGAGACATCAAGATAAGAGAGGGGAGAGTGGTTTTTGAGAATGTCTCTTTCTCCTATGATGGTAAGGAAAGGGTATTAGAGAATATCTCCTTTGAGGCAAATCCAGGTGAGATATGCGCAATTGTGGGAAGAAGTGGCGTGGGTAAGACTACACTTGTATCACTTATTCCGAGGTTCTATGAACCGAAAGAGGGAAGGATATTGATTGACGGAGAGGATATATCCGATGTAAGCTTGAAAAGATTGAGAAAGAATATTGGCATAGTGGCCCAGGAGACATTTCTTTTCTCTGACACCATAAAAGAGAACATAAGATTTGGAAATCCCGTTGCAAAGGATAGAGAGATTGAAGAAGCGGCAAGACTTGCGTACTGCGATGAGTTTATTAAAACCCTTCCCGATAGTTATGAAACAAGTGTCGGTGAAAGGGGCGTAAATCTATCTGGAGGTGAGAGACAGAGGATTTCAATAGCAAGGGCGATATTGAAAAACCCCAAAATACTTATCCTTGACGAGGCGACATCAAACCTGGATTCAGAGTCAGAGAAGAATATACAGCAGGCACTTGAACCTCTGACGAGAACAAGAACCTCGTTTGTGATTGCCCACCGGCTCTCTACAATCATAAATGCCGATAAACTCCTCGTTCTCGAAAATGGAAAGATTATTGAAGTGGGAACACACAAAGAACTCTACGAGAAAAACGGGGTATACAGAAAACTTTACGACGAACAGTTCTCCAATTAACCCTCCCATAATTCGGTATCCCTTTCCCAATCCCTTCTAATACAAAGTTTGTTACTATTTTAGCCTGTTTTCACCATTTGATAATTTTAACATTTCTACCTGTCGCCTGCCTGCCGCCAGGCAGGGTAGACAGGAAGCAATCATCAAACGATGGGTTCAGCGGAGGATGATGAGCTTCTTTGTGATGCTATGTTTTCCTGCCTCGAGACGATAGAAGTATACACCACCAGGCAAAAGTTTCCCGCTATCATCCCTTCCATCCCATGACACTTCGGTGATCGGTAATCGGTCTTCGGTGAACTCAGCCGAACCGTGATCGGTGATCGGTAATGTGCGGACAGGGCGGCCCGAAAGGTCATAGATTCGTAAGGCGTAAGGCGTAAGACGTGAGTGGTTATTACTATTTACGCTTAACGAATAACGAATCACGGTAGTTTGGCTGAACGGATTTGGAAAGTTCTGGAAAAGAGCAAACTCAGGTACTTCCTCCTCCACTTCAAGATAGCTTGGCTGGACAGATACATCATCTATATACCATCCTTCTCCGCACCGCGAGTCATTTGATATAAACTTGAAGAGTATATTTATCTCTCTTCCACCCGGGATGAATGAAAGGTCATATGTAGACCTGTGCCAACCAGGGCAGGAGTTATAGACTGAATCAAGTGCCCCACCGGAGCCTATGAAGCCGAGGAGGTGAAACTCGGATGAGTCAATGACGCCGATATAGAGCCCATCACACCCGGGATCTGCCAGGTCTTCAAGCCCTGCCATATCAAACCAGTGCCAGAATGAGAGTGTAGAATTTTCGTCAATATAGAAAAGAGGAGAGATAAGCGAGTCACAGGCACCTTCCCTGTATTCCCTACACTCACTATCTCCACAGTAAAATGAATGAGACGGTGAATAACTCTTGTATTCATCTATATGCCAATCCCCTGTTGCATACCAGTTGTTATCCCCTTCAAAATCATCAGAAAACCCGTAGTTACCTATGGAAATAACGAATGTATCAACTGAACCGAAATCAACTATACAGGTGGCAAGATGGGGGATAAGGCAGTCTAAAGAAACGCTAAACTTAAATGAGACTGCCACAGAGCTATCAGGAACCATTGAATCAATATATACCTCACTCTCGATGAACTGGACAAGGGTATCAGGGGAAGATACACTTACTGTCACATCTCTTGCTATCCCATAACCCACATTTTTAAGTATAAGTGAGACGAATCCTGAGTCTCCAGCAGCAACAGGGCCATCCTTATGTATGCCTGTAAGCATAAGCATTGGAGTCTTCACCATCTCTGTAAACTCTCCAATGTCCAACGGTAGGAGCAACCTCCCGGTTGCGATAAGTGAGAATCTTAATGTATGACCATTTTCGGCATTTCCCGAAATCAGGACATTAAACTCAAGTGTATCTGTGCCTGATGGAGGTATTGAAGAAAGGGTATCTATACTATCGGTTATAGTTGAAAGCGTGTCATCTGTGGAGAGAGTAACTTCCTGTTCCTCAGATGATGAGCCTCCGTAGTTTTTCACAACACAAAAGAGGCTTGCTGTATCCCCGGGGTTGAGTTCTCCATCGGTATGGTGTGAGTGAAGCGAGAGATGTGCACCGTCTTCATAGACCCAGATAGAATCCTCGTAAGGTAGTACATTCATTCCAGTGGCGGTTATGTATGCCCATCCAGGAAAGGATATAGAGATGGGCAGCATCACCTCACCCGATGGGTCTGTTATACCCCTCTTGTAGTCATCACCACTGAAGGTTACCATTGCCCCTTCTATCGGGCTTCCATCAGTAGAGAAAACCTGTACATAAAGCAGAAATTCACCAAGAGGTATACTGTCAGGGAAGATAGCAGTAATCTCTCTCGGAGTATCTGTCCAGACCGGCATCTGGGGATCGCCAAAAAGGTTTATTTCATATTCACACCACCTGTATACATTTCCGTAACCTGCAAGGGGCGCATAGTATGCCTTTGAGTAAGCAAGCGCAGTCCCTATATTTATAAGCGAATCCACAAATATTGCCTCAAAGAATTTGTTATCAAAGATATCTGAATAACCATATCCTGGATTGCCCGGAGAGCCCCATCCGTATCTTGAATTTCCAATGTATGCAACTCCACCTCCATTCTGGGCATTTACAAAGTGCTCACCTATGCAGTCGTAATCAAACGCACCTGTCCAGCATCCGATAGAGTAGAGTATTCCAAGTTTATCACCATTTATAAGACCATCCATATCCTCGTTCCGAATCCACCCAGGGTTCATTGAAATTATGTCTATCCACCCATGCCCATCGTGATTCATTATGTTTTTCCCCTTGTTCATTTCGGCGAGCAC
>DAOUSS010000332.1 GCA_030627085.1 Candidatus Stahliibacteriota bacterium
CTTGGGAAACTGAGTAAATTATTGCCACAAGTCACAAAAGCACTAAAATGGCATGAGAGGTTCCCCGGGGTAAAGGCATTTACAGGAGTATTCTCCATATCTGTGTTAATTGTGATTTATGTTCTCAATCTTCTGGTGCTGCTGATATTCCCGGGAGCGATAGATAGAATTGTTAATAAAATTCAGGGTAGTGTATGGATTTCGGTTGGCTCTGGTATTGGTATTGAAATCTTATTCGTTCCGTTGATTGTCTTATTTGCTATTTCAATAATTGGTATCCCAATTATTCCGTTGTTTGTCCTCGCAGTTTTGGTTGCTATGTTATTTGGCTTTTCGGCGAGTTCGGTCACTATCGGCGATAGGGTTAAAAAAAGTCTGAAGTGGCAGACGAACAACCGTATTGGTATCTTCAGTCTGGGTTGGATAGCAATAATGGTCATCCCAATTTTAGGATTGTTTTTGCGTGGTCTTGGTTTCGTCGGTACACTGATATTTGTGTTAGGGCTGGCTATTCTATATGTAACAATGACAATTGGTTTGGGTGCAGTTCTCTATGCATTGGTCAAGAGAGAAAGGCATAAATAATCCCTATTAAGTTCTCTTCCCTGCCTACCGTCAGGCAGGCAATCCCTGTTAACTTCTTTCTTTTTTCCTGACAAACAGTAGGGCAAACCTTTAGGTTTGCTTTAACGCAAGGCTTAAGCCTTGCCCTACCACCTTTTTGATTTATACCTATCTGTGAGAATCTGCGTTAATCTGCGTCCAATTTTTTCTTGACAAACAGCGCAACGTGTGGTAAAATTGTAGCCACGGAGTTCTTGATCTGGTAGCCGCAACTTTTAAGTTGCGTAAGATTCGTAACATTATACTTTATGCACGCAAGCTAAAGCTTGCGACTACCGCTCGTTACTGGTTACTATTCACTATTAACATGGAGGTTTTTATGAAAAGGGCTGTGGTTGTAGTTTTGATATCTCTTTCTACATATCTTTTTTCGGGTGAGGTTTCATTTCCCAGAACTCCGGCACTCTCACCCGATGGGAAGAGAATTGCATTCTCGTACGAGGGTGATATATGGGTTGTGCCAGATAGCGGCGGTAGAGCAGTAAGATTTACAAGCAAGGGGTATAATTTTAGACCTATGTGGTCACCCGACGGGAAATATATTGCCTTCAACTCCGACAGAAACAAAAACTTGGATGTATATATTATATCCCTTAACGACGGCTCCCTTAAACAGGTTACTTATTATACAGGAGATGATATGTTACAGGGATGGAATCCCAGAACGGGCAATATACTCTTTACCTCACAGAGGGAGCTCTCCCATCGTGGTGCCGTGCCATATACGATAGGGCTTACAGGGGGTAACCCAAGACCTGTTCTGGAGTTTATTGTGTCTGATATCAGTGTTTCAAAGGATGGGATGATAGCCTTTACGAGAGGGTATTACTCCTGGTGGAGAAAGGGATACAGAGGGTCTGCCTCGAGCGATATGTGGGTTTGTGAGGCGGATAGTGTCTATTTTTTATTTAAAAAGCATACA
>DAOUSS010000338.1 GCA_030627085.1 Candidatus Stahliibacteriota bacterium
AAACGCCCTATCGCGGTAATGCCCGTTGACCTTGTAAATAAATCGTTCATTCTTTGATATATCAAAGAAGTCTTCAATAAATTGTATCTCTATCTTTCCCCCATCAGGTATGTCTACAATACCAAATCGAAGGCTGTGTCTTGCGCCAAATAGTCTTTCAAATATGTGTATCCACATATCATAGTGATAAGAGCAGTAAAATATTCCACCCTCCTCCACATACCGATAGATTCCCTCCCAGAAGGGCGCCGTAAGTTTCTGTATATTTGGTGCGAGTAACAACTTCATCTCTTTTGGAATACTCGGCCTCTCTTCTGATTCTATTTCTTTCGGCAATTGGGGTTCCGGGAAAAATCTGCAGTTCATATGTGCCTGTTTGGTCAATGTATAGCACTGCAATAAGACCTTTTTAATCATATCCTTATCTTCGGATGAATATGGATAATCCAGGATATAATAGGAGGGAACAATAATAAAGGCCTTGCTTTCCTCAATATCAATTTCAAATGAATCAATTTTATTGATTATATTACTAAAGCGCTCAACTTCATACCCGGCTGGCTTTACAGATTTATCCTTTCTTGTGACACCAAAGAATAACTCGAATGGATGATGTGAGTATGGCCTTTGATAGGGAAGATCAAAATCTGAGTAACACCAGCATAGAGTACCGACCGCTCCAGCAAGAAATGCACTATTAAAAGTCGTGCGATAATAACTCGCCTGATGCTTTTCAGAGGCAAAGCAATTGGAACAACCAAATTCTTCAAGAACCACAGGTCTTCCGTAATTACACATCTTTATTATGAAAGAGGGAATATATGAGTGGCGCAGGGGATCATCCTCGTTGGGATAAAAGTGGGGACCAAAAAAATCGGTCACTTCTTTCTGTTCACGCAACCTAAATCCCGTGTCTTTACCATGGACTTCTCGCCCCCAGACTCCGTCACCAATGCTAATCGGATGTACAGTATCGATCTCACGAATTACCTTGCAGATAGTTTTTATCCAGTTGAGCACGCTTTCAGCATCTACAGTGCCTGCGTAGTTTGTGATTTCGTTTGTCAGCAACCACCCCAGTACTGCCTTACTCTCTCCAACCTTTTTTACAACTTCTCGGACATATAACGACTCTTGTTCAAGCATCCAGGCATCTTTGTAGAAGTTTCTACCCTTTCTCCAGTCGACATCCCAATCCTCTCCGGACATATGTCCGACAAAAAAACTGGGTATTGTACAGATATCCACTTCTTCGCACAGTTCTACGAATTCTGCAAACCTTTCAAGCATATCCTCATCGACACTATCAGGTTTAGGCATAAAGTCGGGAAAATATAGAAAGGAACGGCACACATTCATCCCCAGACTCTTCATCTGTTCGAGTTCTTCTTTTACAGTCTCAGGATTCCACTTTCTCCACATCAACGGCCCTGTCTTTCTTGGCCAGTAGTTGGCGCCTATCAAATAGAT
>DAOUSS010000254.1 GCA_030627085.1 Candidatus Stahliibacteriota bacterium
ACAACAATTAAATTATAACATATCTTTACTAGAAAGTCAAGAGTTTAGACAAAAAACAACAGTCATTTGCCATTAGTCATTGGTCATTGGGCATTTAAAAACAATGCCCTCAATCCTTTGTATTTTCAGAATCGAGGGCAAATAATTCAACAAAGACAAGAGAATTTCCAAACTCACAATTCACTCACGCCTGTAAACCTCCACTTTTCTATCCTCAATGCAGGGACCCTTGTCCCTGTGGAGAATGGTATGTCATAATATTCAACCTCCGGGACCAGTACCGATGGTGAGAGATGAGTAACCCTGTGCAATGCCTGGATAAGACTCTGGGTAAATCTCAAATTACGGAGGGACTTTGTAATCCTTCCATTCTCAATTAAGAATGTACCATCCCTTGTCATCCCTGTTATTGATGCGCTTATAGGGTCTATCGGATTGGTATAGTGAAATCTCGTCACATATATTCCTTTTCTGGTTGCTTTTATCATCTCGTTTATACTGTTGTTTTCCCCCTTCATAAACAGATTCATAGGGTAGGGCCCTTGAGCGGATGAGCCAATGGAATGCCCTGTGGAGTGCTTTCCTTCTTTTGCAGCAGTTCTTCTATCGTAAACAACGCCCTTTGCAATCCCCTTATCTATCAAAATAACCTTCCTCTTTGGCATCCCTTCCAAATCAAATGGAAATGGCATACCTTCTTCTGAAAGACCGTCGTCCCAAATAGTTATATTATCTCCCATAATCTTCTTTCCCATCTTGCCACTCATAAAACTTCTGTCCTCCTGAAAGGCAAGGGCGCCAAATCCAAGCCAACCAAGGAACTGAACTATATCTGCTACAGCAAGAGGCTCCAGGACCACATCATATTCTCCCGGTTCAATCGATGCGAGCTCTTCCTGCATCCTCAGCTTTTTCACGGTCTCTCTTGCAAGTAATTGGTAATCTATCTCATCTACATTTCTTGAACCTGCGCACCCATACGAGCTTGCTGCTTTTCCCATAACCACATATACAATGGACGCAGATGTTGACAGATTATATGCAAATACACCTTTTGAATTACCCAGGGCAACCTCAAGTGTTGATGTTGGAAAAGAGCCATATGCAGAGAAATCACCTGCTTCATCAATGAATTCCTTCACAATATTTGCCCTCTCCTCGGGAGTAAACTTTCTTGTACTCTCATAGAAACTCTCCACCTCTTTATACTTGTGTTGTCCTGGCAGAGACACAAAGTCAGACACGGGTTTTGTAAACTTTGATATGTTGCAGGCAGTCAAGACCGCATTCTTTATCGCATTGCCATCAGTTCTATTGGTGGTTGCCTCTCCAACCCTCTTCCCATTTATTGTCCTTATCTCAAGTGCTATATTCCCCTCTCCCATATTCTGGTGTATGTATGAGTTTGCAAATCTCGTTAGGAATGAATCCCATGTAAAAAGGGTTACTTGCGTCTCTTCTGCGGTTGAATATGATAGCGCCCTATCTATTATCTCCTCCGCCTTTTCTCTTCCCAGCATAATAACCTCCTCTATTGTTAAGTTGTTTTAAATTAGGTATACTGCATTGCCCAATCTTGACACTCTACTTTTTGCTTGTTATCTATTCCTTTTTAAAGATTATAATCAAAAAACCTTGATTTGTCAAGGAAAAAATTACCAGCAGTCTGTTGACTACCTCTCGGTAAAAAATTACTTGACATTAATCGGGTTTTATGCTATAATTACGAGAATTGCTTATCCCATAGAGCGATTCCATAAAAATAAAAGAATCCACAGAGGACACAGACGAAAAGTGATTAAGAGATTGAGTTAATTGAGTGATTAAGGTGTAGGCGATCAAATTAACTTAATCAACTGAATTAACCTAATTCACTAATTTATTGCTCTCTGCGGTTTTAAATGGAGGTTCTGCATGGGGTTATACGATATGGATGATATATTTATGAAACTTGCCATAGAGAGGGCACATGAGGGTATAAGAAAAGGACAGACACCCTTTGGAGCCTGCATAGTGAAAGACAGGAATGTCCTCGTGACCGCTTATAATACGGTATGGAAGGATATGGATATCACAGCACATGCAGAGATAAACGCCATAAGAGAGGCATGCAGAAAACTTAAAGATGTATCTCTTTCGGGGTGCACAATCTACACCACCTGTGAACCTTGTTCTATGTGTTTCTCTGCCTGCCATTGGGCAAGGATAAAAAGAATAGTTTATGGAGCGAGCATAGAGGATTCAAAAAAGTTCGGATTCAACGAGATTATGCTTCCCAACCTCGTAATAAGAGAGTTTGAAAGAGATGGTATTGAGATAACACGAGACCACCTCAGGGAGGAGTGTCTCAATCTTTTTAAAATATGGTCCAGGAGGAGAGATAAAAGGGTGTATTGAAATAAAAAACTTGACAAAACTAAAAAGATAGTATATAATACAAAATTTAAAAGGGTTGTAGGCACGCTTGCCTACAATCTCACAACCTCTGCGGTTGATATCTTATGTGACAATTAAATAGGGCTTCACAAAACTAAAGAGTCCGAAACTGGGTTATCGTTGAGGAAGCTGGTAACGAAACTCGAAACTGGAAGCTTGAAACTGGAAAAATATAGTTCGTAGGATCCCTATGGAGGCGAGCATCGAGCATCAAAAAATCGAGCCTCGTTACGAGCATC
>DAOUSS010000236.1 GCA_030627085.1 Candidatus Stahliibacteriota bacterium
AAAAAAGAGGAGGTGATAGCATTTTGTGGGTATCCATAGAATCTTAACAAATGGGCATCTACGAATGTTAAACAGCCTCCTAAAAGAAAGGAGGTGAAATGAAAGAAATTCTGAGAAGACTGTACAAACTTCAGATGGTAGATTCTGATATTGCCTTATTGAAGAAAAAATTGATGGATATCCCTAAAAAAGAACACATTAGCGATGAAAATGTAAAAACTGCGGAAGAAGTGGTGAAAGAGATAGAAACAGAATTACAAAAGAAGGAGATATTGAGAGAGAAAAGAGAGAGGGAGGTGCAGGAAACTCGTATGAACCTTGCCAAACACAAAACTCAGCTCCTCACGGCAAAGACAAATAGGGAGTATTCTGCCCTTCTTAAGGAGATTGGAGAGGAGGAAAAAAGTATAGAAAAGGCAGAAGAAGAGACTATAACCAGCATAATGGAGATAGAGAATCTCACGAAGAAACTTGAAGAGAAAAACAAGGAACTCGCAGAAATAAGAAAAAGAGAAACAACAGAGAAAGAAAATCTAAAGAAAATGCAGCAGGAGCTAGAGGTGGAGATAAAACAAAAGACAGCTAAAATGGAAGAGATAGCGAGTCACATCAGTATTTCACAACTTATGACATACGAGCGTATTCAAAAGGGTAGAGGCAATGCAGTTGCTACTGTCAAAGATGACATGTGTACAGGATGCAACACACTTCTTCCACCCCAATTTGTTACACTCATAAGGAGGGGAAACAAAATTTACACCTGTGAAGAGTGTGGAAGAATTCTCGTATGGCATAAGGATGTAGAATAAACAGTGACGGGATAGATCTTTGCGCACTTTTATAAACACCAAATACTGAACAACCACCTTTGGCGGAAGAGCACTAAAATTTAAAAACAAATACGCCTGCCTGCGGCAGGCAGAGATTTTACCATATTATGCAGGAGATAATCCGTATACTGAGACCGCGTAAGAGGGAAAGGCTTGATAAATATCTAAAAGAAGCTGGCATCTCCCTCTCGCGCAGTAAATTACAAGAGCTAATAGAGAATGGGAACATACTTGTCAATGGCACAATTGTAAAACCAAGCCATATAGTTCATAAAGGTGAGGAGATAAGAGTCCTTTATAAGAAAGAAGCTCCTTTTTTCATAAAACCACAATGTATTCCACTCGATATCGTATATGAAGATGAAGATCTTGTAGTAATAAACAAATCCCCCGGTATGGTTACACATCCTGCTCCCGGGCATCTTGAAGGGACGCTCGTCAACGCCCTTGTTTACCATTGTAAATTAGCGGGTGGTACCGGAAAGAGACCGGGGGTCGTTCACAGGCTTGATAAGGATACATCAGGAGTGATAATATTTGCAAAAACAAAGGAGGCACATCTTGTTCTCTTGAAACAAATAGAGACAAGAAAAATAAAAAGAAGGTACGTTGCATTTGCATGGGGTGATTTTGAATTGAAAAAGGGTGTGATAGATGCACCTCTCGGCAGACATACCCTTGACAGAAAAAAAATGGCAGTCACGCCCCTCTCTTCAAGGTCAGCAAAAACATATTATGAGGTTATAGAACGATTTGGCGATATTACATATCTCTTTCTTTCTCTTGAAACCGGACGCACACATCAAATAAGGGTTCATCTTGAGCATATTGGACATCCTGTGGTAGGAGACTCCACATACAGAGGGAGAAAGAGACATCCTTATGTAGATATAAACAGATTTAAGGAAATAATGTCAATAATTAAAAGGCAGGCTCTACATGCAAGATCGCTTGCCTTTAAACATCCACGAAGCGGAGAGGAATTGAATTTTGAAGTGCCACTTCCGAAGGACATGCAAAACCTTCTCTTGTTTCTCAGGAATACAGCAAAAAAGTAGGGTTTTTCCCTTGACAAGAAAGATTTTTTATGTTATAATCCCCGCATCTTTTATTGTAACCTTCTTTATTTAATATGAAGAGACAGATACCTCTTATTATAGCATTCATATGTGGTATAGGGATGATAATCCAGTTTTTCATCCCTCATCCGGTATCACAGAAGACTTATGAAGAGGTACTACACTGGCAGATTATAGTTGGGATATTTATGATGATTATTGCTGTAAGATCACTCTGTGCGGTACACATCGACAAGATTCGAAGAAAAAAAGAAGGATGGGGATACTCATTTATAACCCTTTTTGCACTAGCATTCACAGCATTCGTGGGCATCGCGTTCGGGATGGGGGAAGAATCCCTTATCTCTGACCTTTACCAGTATATAATGGTCCCTATGCAATCAACAATGTTTTCCCTCCTTGCCTTTTATATGGCATCCGCTGCTTACCGTGCATTCAAGGCAAGGACTACGCAGGCAACTCTTCTTCTTGTAGTTGCTCTTGTGGTTATGTTTGGCAGGGTGCCTGTTGGAGAGAGGCTTGTTCCCTGGCTTCCCCGTGTCATTGAATGGATACTGATGTATCCGAATATGGCAGCTCAAAGAGGGATACTTCTCGGCGTTGGACTTGGCATGATAGCTACCTCACTTAAGATAATTCTTGGGATAGAGAGAGGGTATCTTGGGGGAGGGTGATAAGTAAATTCAAAATGTCCCGCCTCTGGCGGGATCCCGACCTGGCAGGGCAAAGTGGAAAATGTAAAGTTACCAATTTAGTAACGGTAGGTAGTGTCAAATAGAATATGAAAGAATATGACAAACCACAGAGGTCATTCACCCCGTTAGATAGTAAACATCTAACGGGGCAGGGAGGGGAGGGGCTTCATTACTCTATAATCCTCTGTGCTCTCTGTGGTTAGATTTTTGACAATACTAGAAAATAATGGAGGAGAAAAGG
>DAOUSS010000276.1 GCA_030627085.1 Candidatus Stahliibacteriota bacterium
CGGGACGAAATGCTCGCCGAAGTCAAGCCCTGTCCCTACTACACTTGATAATCCTCGTAATCTGTGTCCTAAAAAGAATGCTTTTTCACCGGGAACTAATTAGCAGATGAGGAAGATAAAGGTTCTATATGTTCATACTCTTCCAGTAATCAGTGGGTCCTCTGCAATTGTGCTGTTGACAATGAGGGGTCTACCAAAAACAGAATACGAACCACATCTTGCAACCGCATCAGATGGTCCATTCATTGAGCAGACAAGAAGTTTTGGGTTTGTGGTTCATGAGATTCCACATATGCAGAACCCCATAAATCCATGGAAGGACCTTCTGGCAGTTGTGGAACTTGTGCGTTTGATGAAGAGAGAAAGGTTTGATATTGTCCATTCCTGCAATTCACGGGCAGGCATTCTGGCACGTGTGGCAGCGCAGATTGCAGGGGTGCCAGGGGTTATACATACAGTTATGGGCTATGCCTTTTTGTATGATGTCCCTTGCATTACAAAATGGTTTTACATTCTGATTGAGAGGATAGCTGCCCATCTCTGTCACAAGTTGATATTCATTTCTCTACCTATGATGAAATGGGGAAAAAAATATAATATGGCACCAGAAGGAAAGACGGTTCTTATATACAGTGGAATAGACGAAAAGGGGTTTGATATTAAAATAGATATTGACAAGAAGAGAGAGGAGTTTGGCATTAAGCCAGACGAGCTTGTTGTCGGACTTGTGTCAAAACTATGGAAAGGAAAGGGACACATAGATTTTCTAAACGCCGCAAGAATTGTGCTGAACTCTGGGATAAAAGCCCGATTTATGATTATAGGTGAAGGTTACATGAGAGAAAAACTGGAAAAACATGCAAGGGAGATAGAAATAGACAAAAGTTGTATATTTACTGGGTTCAGGGGGGATATACCAGAGGTCACATCAATACTGGATGTATCCGTCCTGCCATCTCACTGGGAGGGGATGGGAAGGGTTCTGCTTGAGGCAATGTATTTAGCCAAGCCCGTTGTTGCTACAGATGTGGGAGGAATTCCCGATATTGTGAAAGACAATGAAACCGGTTTTCTTGTCAAAGTTGGAGATGTAGGAGGGCTTGCAGACAAAATCTTGCAACTGCTCAAAGATGGTGATTTGCGTGAGAGGATGGGGGCTTTGGGCAAGAAGCATTTCAAGAAAGAGTATACATCAAGCTGGATGTGTCAACAGATTGTCAATCTCTACAGAGAGGTACTGTCATGGAACTATTACAAAAAAGACCGGATGTAGCTATAAATGCCCTGATAATTTTCCTTGTTACCTTAGTCCTTGTCCTTATACTTACCCCTATTTTTAGAAAGGTGGCAGAAAGACTGAATATCCTTGACAGACCCGCCGGCAGAAAAATCCATCCAGAGCCTGTCCCCTATCTTGGAGGGATAGCTATCTATCTCTCTTTTGTTATCCCTATGGTCGCTTTTCTATTTACTCATCAGACCGCATCCCAGATATTCTCCAAACAGTTTATAGGGTTCTTTTTAGCAACTCTGCTCGTGGTTGTTACAGGGGTTGTGGATGACTGGAAAAAGCTCGGTGCCCTTTGGAAATTGGGCATACAGATTGTTGCCGCCACACTTCTCTTTGTGGCTGATTTCAGGATAGATTTTATAGCCAACCCACTGGGTGGAGTGATAACCTTCCCCCCTTATATCAGTTTCCTAATCACAGTTCTCTGGATGGTAACATTCATAAACGCAATAAATTTCCTGGATGGACTTGATGGATTGGCGGCGGGTGTTGTCTTTATTGCCTCAATTGCACTACTTGGGGTAGCTTTCATCAGGTTTGACATAACAGCAATCTTTTTGACAGCAGCAATAGCCGGGAGCTGTCTTGGCTTTCTCAAATACAACAGGCACCCTGCCTCAATCTTTATGGGTGATTCAGGGAGTATGTTTCTTGGCATGATGGTCGGAATAGTAGGGATTCAGAGTGTTGCAAAGGCTACTACTGTGGCGGCACTTTTCATACCTGTTCTTGTGGTATTTATTCCTGTATACGATATAATCAATGCATTCTTTCGTAGAATTAGTCATAAGGCGAGTATCTTTACCGCTGACAAGGAGCACTTTCATCACAGACTCCTTCGTCTTGGGGTCTCTCACAGGAGGGCGGTCTGGATATTCTATTCTGTTGGAATCTATTTCGGGATATTAGCTTTTCTCTTTCTCATCATACCGGATGAGTTTGTTACTATTATATTGGTTCTTCTGGCAATAGGTATCTTTATCGTTCTCAGGGCATTTATCTTTGTGGAGCGCGGAGTAAAAAGTGAAGGAACAGACCTTATGGAAACAGTAACACAAGTGGTTCATATTCTGATACCACAAGCCAAG
>DAOUSS010000239.1 GCA_030627085.1 Candidatus Stahliibacteriota bacterium
GTCCGTGACCCGACCCTGTTATGCACGAATTGAATTCGTGCCTACAAGCTTTTGACACTGATTTACGCAGATTAACATGGATTTATTTATTTCAAAGATATTTTCTTTATTTATCTGTGAACATCTGCGTGCATCTGCGTCCAGGTTGTCTGTGTTGTTGTTTGCACGAATTGAATTCGTGCCTACAATCTGACTGTCCGATAAAACGGACATATGTCCGATAAAACGGACAATCTTTAAGGTTTATCTATGAAGACTTATCTTGATTGTATACCCTGTTTCCTCCGTCAGACCCTTGAGACTGCAAGGGTTTCTACCAGAGACGAACGGAAAATACGAGAGGCGCTTGACAAGGTTTGCTTAATCATACCTAAAATCTCCTTTGATGCTCCACCTCCAGAGATTGGTAGAGAGATTTATAAGATTATAAGCAGGGTGACTGGTGTTGAGGACCCATATTATAATATAAAAAAAGAACATACAAGATACCTGCTTGCTCTCTATCCTGACATCAAGAAGAGAATAGCATCTTCTTCTGATCCGCTTCTTTCAGCAATAAAGTTTGCAATAGCAGGAAACATCATTGACTTTGGTCCCAACTCAGATTTTGATATAGAGAAGGAGATTGAAAAAGCCCTCCATTATAATTTTGCCATATTTGACTACACTGAATTTAAAAAAGCGTTACAGAATTCTCATAATATTCTTTATCTTGCCGACAATGCAGGCGAGACAGTTGTGGATAGAATATTGATTGAGGAGATAGGGAAACCCATAAAATACGCTGTAAAGGGAAGACCTATTATAAATGATGCCACCCTTGAGAATGCGAGAGATGCAGGCATTCATAGGATTGCAGAGATAATATCAACGGGATGTGATGCTCCGGGGACCATACTCAAGTACTGCTCAAAAGATTTTTTAAAGATATACGAAGATGCTAATATGATTATATCAAAAGGTCAAGGAAATTATGAGGCACTCTCCGGGGAAAACCGTCCGATATTCTTTCTCCTTATGGCAAAATGCCCCATCATCGCCAGGGATTTAGGAGTAGAGAACGGTGATATAATATTTAAAAAAGGGGGGTTAGTTGGTTAAGGGATAAAGGATAAAGGAAAAAGGATAAGCCTGATTTCTTTTCTTTGTATCCTCTGTAATTGATATTATAAACAAAAATGCTGAAAGAGATGCAGGATTTTGATTTTTTGGCTGTAAGATTGCCTGAAGATATTAGAAGACTTGAGGATATTGGCGACTTCAAAAATGCCATCAAGAGAATAGAAAAAACCTTAAACAGCAAACTACCTTTATTATTGAGAAGACGTCTGGAATATGAGTTGGAGCGTATTAATAGGGTAAAAAAAGATTACAGTATCGGAAAAAAGAAGGCATTTCAATTACTAAAAAAGGAAATTCCGAATCTCACCCGGAAGAAATTCCAGAACTGGGTAGAAGATGGATATATAGACTATAGATGGATAGATGGGAAGGAGAAATATTTCGGGAGATTTATCCCAAATCTTTTCAGGTTCTCATCAGAGGCAAAATCTCTTAGAAAAAAGATCTCTGATGCTAAAGACCAGATCGCTGAGAGTGTGCTAAATGCGCAAGTGGAAAAAATATGCCAGTCACAACTCCCAGAAAAGTATATCCTACCCGTAAAACGGAGAATCAAAACGCGGGTCTCCCTGAAGTCCAACACTGTTCCTGATGGGGAATATGTGCGATGCTGGTTGCCGTTTCCCAGAATAGGTGATCAACAAACTTCCGTCAATTTGATATCAAGTTCCTCCAAAAAGTATATTCTGGCACCCGAAAATTACCCGCAGAGAACCATATTCTTTGAGCAAAAAGTTGAGGACACAAAACCTGCAGTGTTTGAGGTTGAATACGAGTATATTACACATGCCTCATACACGGATGTGGAACCAGATAAAGTAAAACCTTATGATAGAGATGAGCTATATATGAAGTATACAAGAGAGCATTGTCCTCATATACTCTTTACTTCCTATTTAAAGAACCTCGCATCGGAGATTGTAGGCAAGGAAACAAATCCATATCATAAGGCATGGAGAATATATGATTGGGTAACCCATAATGTGAAATATGCGCTTACCTGCGAGTACTCTACCTATGAGAACATCAGTGAATATGTTGCTACAAATCTGCAGGGTGATTGTGGTATGCAGGCTTTACTTTTTATAACTCTATGCAGGATTAGCGGAATACCGGCTCGCTGGCAATCAGGCTGGTATATAAACAAGTTTAAGGCAAGCCCTCATGACTGGGCACAGTTCTTTATAAAGCCTTATGGCTGGCTATTTGCAGATGCATCTTTTGGGGGACATAGAGTTCACGACCCAAAGTTACATAAGTTTTATTTTGGAAATATTGATAATTTCAGACTGGTTTGCAACAGTGATATTTTAACACAGTTTACTCCCACAAAAAAGTATGTGAGGTCCGACCCTGTAGATAATCAGCGTGGAGAGATGGAATGGAGAAAGGGGAATATTTATTATAATAAGTTTACATATACGATGTCAGGGGAATGTGAAATGTGAAATGTGGAAGGATAAATTACCTAATGACCTAATTACCAATGACTTTATTGCTTGATAGCCAGATGCCGGATACCAGATACCGGATGCCCGATAGCTTGATAGCCTGATAGCTTGATAGCCTGATAGCTCGATTGCCTAATTGCCCATTAACTGGGAGAAAATATGTCAGCAAATAAAAGCCATATCTACGGTCCTGTGCCATCAAGGAGGCTTGGTTTTTCCCTGGGAATAGACCTTGTCCCCTACAAGACCTGTTCGTATGA
>DAOUSS010000223.1 GCA_030627085.1 Candidatus Stahliibacteriota bacterium
TAGGCAGGAAAGAGAATTTGTAGGGATAACCCTTGTGGTTGTCCGTTAGACAGGAATAGTGTTTTCGGACAGGGACGACTCAACTGAGCCCCTCGGTATTGAGCCTCGGGACGAAATGCTCGCCGAAGTCAAGCCCTGTCCCTACTGCCTCTTAAAATCCCTGTGAAATTACATAATTCATTATTTGGAGAACACGAAGTGTCTTTAGCTCAGAGGTAGCAGAGCTCACAGAGAAAGAATTTAAAATTTGAAAAATCTCTCTGTGCTCTCTTGGAATCTCCGTGAACTCTGTGGTTAAAAAGTCTACCCTGTGGCCTCCCCACAGCCAGGTTTTTTACAAGAAGAATCTACTTTATCAACAAGCATTTTCCATCAACAACTTTATTTTTCATCACAATTTGATAAAAGTATACTCCAGACGGCAAACCATCTGGCTGCCACTGAACTATTTTTTGACCTTTACTTTGATCTAACAAGGTTATCGTTTCTACTTTCCTTCCAGATACATCATAAAATGTCAGGAAGAGATCTCCGCTGTCAAATAGTGTAATAAGAAAATTTGTTGTGTTATTAAACGGATTTGGATAGTTGCTTTCCAACTGAAAAATATCAGGTATGTCTAATTGCCCTTGTTCTTCATTAATTCCTGTTGCAACAAAATAAGCTGTAAAATCATCAAGATATATCGTGCCAGAGTCTTTATTAAGCTCATCGGCTTCAACTAAATATATTTTTGTCCATTCGATGGGAAAGTCGATTGTCGCAGATGGATTTTCCCAGTGGGGTATAGCCTCTTGAAGAGGAACTGTCAGATTTCGCCATGAATTTGCCCAATCTATTCCAGGAACCTCTTCGGTGAAATTAACAACAAATTTCTCATCGTCTTTATCTTGAAACTCTCCTCTTAACCAATGTCGTTTCCCATCGCCATAAACTTGAATTCCAATGGCAACAGGTGTTCCCGAAATTTGCTCTCCTGAAATTGGTATTGAACAGTTGAGATAAAGTTCGCTTGTATCACCAGTGGATAATCTGTAGTCAAGTTGTCCTGAAGAAGGAGGTGAATATAATATAGAATCGCTCAACCCAAAATTGCATTCAGACAAATTGACAAAAACACCTGACAAAGTCCAATTTGGATCGCTACTAAAATCATTGATTATTATACCAGCTGATTGCGCGATTGAAACGTATGTACTCCCTGCCACAGCTCGACATGTAGCAATTATATATCCTCTTCCTCCTAACTTTGCTGCAGTAAATACACCCATAGGTGAAATTTCGCCTATATCATTAGTAACTGACCATTCATATTCTGAAGAAGAAACTTCAATTATATTATTGTAACCATCTCTTGCTTCAGCAGTGACTATTTGTTGTTCTCCAAGTTTTAGAAATATAGGATTAGGCTCAAGACAAATGCTTGCAATCTCTGTTATATAAATGAAAGACGAGTCACGAATAGTATCTTTTGCAACATAAATGAATCCTGTTGCTGTATCTGACCCTGCAACAAACAAACCAGTAGAATCTATAGTACCAATCGCTGTATCACAACTCCAGATTAAAGAATCTTCAGGGACTGAAACACTGTTGTAATACTGATCAAAGCCCAGAACGGAAAATTTGAACTGATTTTCAGATAGGAGATAGACCACTTCAGGAGTTATTCTCAACACAGCTAATGGACTGGTTGGAGCTGCACTTATCAACATAAGAGCATTTGCAACACTTCTTTCTCCATCAGGATCTGAAAGGTTATTTACTATTTTGTTTCTCACGTACATAGTTGTTGAACCGCCACCATCAAGATTCACGCCTTGATACACACTCCACCCCAGCATGTAATTGGCAAGTTCATAAAGAGACATTCCAACACTATAGCCAGGTTGTCTACCATCAACAGTAAAGAAATAAATTTTTGTTGAATCCTGTGAAAAACCGACTGCTGTACGGGGATGTCTATCGGTAGCAAAGCTGGAACTATCAAGTGAAGGAACTCCATTTGTAATTATCTGGGGACCTCCGCCTATTAGCTCAACTACTGGTAAAGTCACCGGGGGCAGTTGAAGAATTAACTTTATAGTATCACCAACAAAAATATTCTGGTTAAGAAAATCTCTTGATGTACTGTGACCGGATATTACTACTCCATTTGCAGGTATTTGATTATTACCGTGTTCACTTTTCATAATGCTATCCTTTACAGTCACACACAGCAAAATGGTGTCATTTACAGCTTGATTTTCAGTGAGATACTCTGCAATAACTTCAGTTCCCCAATAGTTTGTTCCAGTGTGGGACCCATAATACTTGTTGTAAACTATCAATTGAGCTGAATCTCTCGGTTCATTTATTCCATTTACCGCTTTATTTAAACTATTCTTACAAACAACCGCTCCCTGAAATGAAACTATATCAATAAATGGTATCTTCTGATCTGTGCATCCAAATACAGCACGTGTGGTGGGTTTTTTCAACAAAACGCCATTTAATACCTGTGCTCCAATAGGAATACCGCCTAAGGCATAGAAGTCTCCGTTGATTGCACCTACTACCCTATGCTCATCAAAATCACTCCTTGCTGCCATTGATGAGGTTCTCTCATAACCAGAGAGAAGGTCGTTTGCTTTGACAGTCTCAAGGTAAATCCAATCGTTAGTAAGATCAAATTCCAATATATGGATGTGCCATGGACCATTCTGTCTAAATTCATGGTGATGAATTGTTCCTGGTCCGACTGGAGTACTGTCTAAAAAATCGGCAAAAGCAAATCCAATCGGTCCCATCACAACTGCTATTAAAAAGAGATGCTTTTTCATTTATGTAATTCTGCTTTTAATTTGTGAAATCAGGCGTCTTTCTCTTTATAGGATACCTGGTGTGTTTGTGGAGCACTAATTACAAAGAGAGCCTTCAAGATTAATAGTTTGTACATAAATATACCATAAAAATTCTATTTTGTCAATAAAAAAATA
>DAOUSS010000253.1 GCA_030627085.1 Candidatus Stahliibacteriota bacterium
CGTGAAAGTTACAATGGTAATTCCATCGTATTGGACAAGAGAAAGTAATGTTGGTTGGAAGGAAGGAGACACTATCTATGACCACCCAACTCCTTTAGATTTTGAAGGCACCTTGCTTAGAGCTATACAGAGTATAGAGATACTGGAAGACAAGGATTTTCAATTAGTAATAATTGCTGTTGCCACTGTAGAGGATATTGGAAGCCAAGTTGAGAAGAAGGTTGCCAATATCATCAAATCAGCTTCAACTACTGTCGGTGTAGAATTATTGCTATTCGGACATTCTCATCTTAAACAGATACAAGATTTGTTAATTAACGAGGGCAAAAATGAGTATATCAACCTTCTCAAACTCCGAGGATATTCTAACATTCGAAATCTATGCATGTTCATCCCTCATATCTTAGATTCAGAAGTAGCGGTGCTTATTGACGATGACGAGGTATTTGAAGACGCAAACTTTATGTCAAAAGCAGAAGAATTTATTGGTAAAAATATCGGAGGAAAAACAGTCAACGCAGTAGCAGGCTATTATCTTCAATCAGATGGAGACTACCATGTTAAAAGACCTTTTCATCCCTGGATGAAGTATTGGGATAAATATGAGAAGATGAATGAGGCATTTGATAAGGTCATTGGAACCGAACCGAGATTGAAAGAGACACCTTTTGTATTTGGTGGGAATATGATTATTCACCACAATCTTTTTACAGTGCCTTTCGACCCCAATGTCCCAAGAGGAGAAGATATGGACTTTTTGATAAATGCAAGGATGTTTGGTTTTACCTTCTTTCTGGATAATCAACTTTCTATCAGGCATCTTCCACCACCAGAGACGCATTCCACCTGGATACAGTTGAGAGAAGACATCTACCGATTTATCTATGAACGAGCAAAGATCGAGCATCAAAAAGAGACAAAGGGAATGACAAAGGTCTATCCAGAGGATTTTGACCCTTATCCAGGCTGTTTTTTGAAAAGGGACATTGATGACAAGATAGAAAAATCGTGCAAACTGTTATCTGAAGAGTATCTTGCTCAGGGCGACAGAAAAGGCAATGAAGAGGCATTAAACAATATCGCCCTTGCCAGAACCTATGCCTTACCAAAATTTGACCCATTTCAAAAGTTATGCGCACTGCAAAAACGGTGGCGGGAATTGATGAAATATACAAGCAAAGGAGAAGTTCGTTTAAGTATAAGGGAAATTATTGGAGGAGAAAGAAGAGGATAGAGAAAATCTCTCTTTCCTTATTGAGGTCTAATTTAAGACGAGTGTATTTTAAAATAAGGGATATAGTAAAAAAACCTTGACAAGAAGCGGAAAATATAGTATAATATATTTATAATATGAAAGGGGGTGATTAAAAAAGGGTATTTAGAAGATGCTCGGAAAGTTGAAACAGAGACTGAAATAGATACTCGTGTAGAGAATAGGCTTGCTGAACCTCGTTGTTACCCCGGATATTTTCGGTTCTGATTCTTTGGACTTATATACATATTGGAGGCTACTATGTCAGCAAAAAATGTTGTAGTTGCCACCAGTCTATTGGCTCTGTTATGTCTCTTTGCCTCGCCAGTTTTTGCCCAGAATAATATTATTGGCAATGGCGATTTAGAGACTGCGGAGCCCTTTTTCTTCCATGCTGTTGGTGAGGGTGCCACATGGGCTACTGATGTGGCATACGGAGATGTAAGATCTTTGAAGATTGAGAAGTCTGCTACGGGTAGTGAAGCAGGTTGGATTACCGAGAACTTTACTCAGAGGTATTGGAATTCTATGGCGGGTGGCAATCTGTATCATATTGGTGCTTTGATAAAGAGCAGTGGAGTAAACACGGATCCTGCGGATGATACCTATAAGATAGGACTAGAGTGGAAATTCTTTGAGGGAGGCGCTTTAATAGCCGAAGAGTTCATTCCTATTGACCAGACGGTTGCCGATAAGGACTGGGATACTGTTGATGCTTATGTTGCTATGCCCTCCACTCCAGATTCAGCTTACTGTTTCTTCAAGTTTGGTTCAAATGCTACTGGAACAGCATGGGCTGATAACTTTATTCTTGGGTCAGACCCCTGGACTGCAGGATTTTTCGGTGGCAATTGCGAGACACCGGCTGGATGGATGGAGTGGCATAGTACAGGAGATACCGGTCTTGCCGAATACTCGGATGAGTATGCCCACAGTGGAATCTATTCAGCAAAACTGATGGATTTAGATGCACGAGCTGATGAGATCGTATTCTACTCCATACCCTATCCCTGTGATCCGAATCAACTGTACCTGTTTTCTGTATGGACGAAGAAGTTGGATGTCAACACTGATCCTCACTATCTACCAGTTAACTGGTGTCAAATTAGAGACGACGATAGAATAGGTGTAACTGTTGGCTTCCATGGTGCACCAGTCGAGACCCAATGGAACTGGTTAGGTGATAATTTCTTCTATATCAATCAGGTTGACTCCGTTGGGGATTGGGAAAAGACCCAGGTTGTAGCGACCTCTCCTTCGGATGCCGCTGGAGTATCCATAAGGGCAAGATTCAACCCATTCCCCACCGGAACAGTATACTATGACGACTTCTCTATAGAAAAGATAGAGCTGGGTGATAATATTATTGGCAATGGCGATTTAGAGACTGCGGAGCCCTTTTTCTTCCATGCTGTTGGTGAGGGTGCCACATGGGC
>DAOUSS010000018.1 GCA_030627085.1 Candidatus Stahliibacteriota bacterium
AAACTATATAAGAATTGTTTGAGGATCATGAAATTGGGGCGCGAAAGTTTCGATCTTGCGGAAAAGTATCGAAATACAGAAGATAAGAAGGAAAAGGAAAAGATAAAGGAGCAGTTGAGGACAATACTATCCCAGCAATTTGACCTGAAAGAGGAGGAAAAGAACGCAAGAATAAAGAGATTGGAGGAAGAGATCATTCGCCTTAAGGATGAATTGGTGAAAAGGAAAAAAAATAAGAAAGAAATAGTGAACAGGAGACTCAAGGAACTTCTCGGAGAGAGCAGGTATCTGGAGTGGTAATTAGAGGCCAAGAAGTTTGTTTGTAAATAATGAGGCGCTGGATTTGCATTGACTAATTATTTCCAGCGCCCTATTTTATATATATCTCTTCGTGACTTCGCCTGTCCCGTGTAATACGAAGCATTATTACAGGGGATAAATCTTTGTGGTGAAATTTTTCTTGACATTCTTCTGTTTGTAGGTTATAATTTCTGTTGATATGCATTTTCTTGATTATATATTTCTTCTTCGCCCCACCGTACTTATTCCCGGATGGATATTTTTGCTCCTGGGATATTACAGAGCAGAGGGGGGAATATTTCGTGTTACTCCTCTTTTCGTGCTCGGCTTTGTGATATATACGATGATTATGGGGGCTGGGTATATAGTAAATCAGATAGCGGATATAGAGACTGATAGGATAAATAATAAGTTATTTATACTTCCGAGAGGGCTTGTTTCTGTAAAGGCTGCATATGTGGAGGTTATCATTCTGGTTGCGGTTGCATTTGCTTTATCATTTTTCTTTTCCTCTGTTTATCGAGTATTTCTTCTTCTGTCATTTGTACTCGGGCTACTGTATTCTGTAAAACCTGCAAAGTTCAAAGGAAGACCCTTTCTTGACCTCGTGTCTAATGGGGTTGGGTATGGCTTTTTGGGATTTGCAGTTGGCTGGCTGACTATAAAAGATTTTTCCCTTAATACATTTATTTATTCAATTCCTTATATACTTGCGGTTGGCGCTGTGTTTGTGAACGCAACAGTACTTGATATAAAAGGAGATAAAGAAGCTGGAGAGATAACAACCGGGGTCTATCTTGGGGAAAGAAAAGCATTACTGCTTGCATTAGTGCTTGTGGTTGGTTCTCTTGCATCATCGGTTGTTCTTTCGGACTTTGTATGTCTTCCTTGTGCTGCGATTGCATCTATTTTTTTCTTCTGGGCATATAGAATAAAAAACAAAACGCAAAAACTCTCCTCATCAGAAGAAGAAACTTCACAGAGCATAAAAGGAGAGCGGGCAGTCCTTATCTCTGTGCGATTTTCTGTTCCTTTGCTTGCTATTGCAGTTTGTGTTATTTATCCCTGGTTTTTTGTATTGTTATTGTTGGTATTTTTCCTCTCAAGATTTTACTATAAAAAGAGATTTAACTTCGTATACCCGAGTATTTAAAATAATCCTGAAGTCTATATCGAGTTATGTTGCTGCTTTGTCTCATACTTTCACTGGATTCTCTTCTCGTACAGGGTATTAAACTCAGTTACGAAGAAAGGTACGACGAGGCGGAGGCTGTCTTTTTTAAATTACGTGATAAATATCCTGATAACCCTGCTCCGTATTTCTTTCTCTCTTCGCTCTATGTGGCGTATATGACCGATTTCGGGACGGACTCCTTAGAGGACACATTTATTGCATATATTGATACTACCCTTGATAAGGCAACCTGTATACTGAAGCGGCAAGAAGATGCCTGGGCATATGTCTGGAAGGGAGGCGGACTTATAGACAGGGCATATTATAGATTTGAAAATGGAGATATTTTAGAAATGCTGGAGGACGGCGTGAGGGCTGTGCGTGAGTTTAACAGTGCGCTTGCAATAGATTCCAACATATATGATGCGTATATAGGTCTGGGTATCTACGATTATATACAATACAGGATGAAAAAGATGCTTCCATTTGTAAGCGAGGATAATGATTGGAAAGAAAAACTTGAATTTGCGTCCGATTCCGCTCGTTTCCTGAGGACTGCGGCAAAGAACACCCTGGCACTTCTTCTAATAGAAGAGAGGCATTGGGATGAAGCAATCACGATATCACGGGAATTATTGAAGGAATACCCGGATTCTCGCACATTCACCTGGACACTTGCAAAGGCATACTTTGGAAAGGAAGACTGGAGAAATGCAGAGGCGGTCTATAAAAGACTTATACATCTCATAAAGACTGGTCAGCCAGATGCTCCTTATCCTCTGGTATTTGCATTGGATAGACTTGCTGAGATATATTTTCTCGCTGGTGAATACGATAGATGCAGAATAGAGGCATCAAGGATACTTGACATCACAGAAGGATTAGGAAATAGATACGATGAATTCAGAAAAAGGGCGAAAAAATCTCTAACCCGATAACAATTGAAGATTGTTCACCACAAAGGACACAAAGACACTAAGAAATTGAAGATTGAAAAATTGGAAAATTAAAAGATTCAAGATTGTAGATTACAGTATTGTTGCGATGTCATTGTGTATTAGCGTCATTGCGTCAATAACACAATAACTTAATTACTCAATTACCCAATTACCTAATAACTTAATAATTGACTCTATGACCAAATTCATGAAGGCAGCCATAGCCGAAGCAGAACTTGCCAGAGACGAAGGAGAGATTCCAGTCGGCGCAGTTGTTGTATTAAACGATAAAATAATAGGAAGGGGACATAATCGTGTAGAGGCATTAAATGATCCAACTGCCCATGCAGAGATTATAGCCATAACCAGCGCGTGCACTTTTCTATCAGACCAGAGACTGAAAGATGCAACTCTGTATGTTACCCTTGAACCCTGTCCTATGTGCGCAGGTGCTATTATGCTTTCAAGAATAAAGAGATGCGTATATGGTGCACCTGATCCCATTATGGGAAGTCTTGGCAGCAGGTATGAGATAAGAAGACCTGAATTGGAGGTTTTGGACGGTGTGTTTAGCGAGGAATGTTCAAAACTGCTCAAAGAATTTTTTAAAAAGAAAAGAAAGGAAGATAATATGCATTAGCGGGTGCTCAAATCAATGAAGGAGCTCAAGAACATCGGAGGGAACATATTTATAGAAATTGGGATAGGTATACTCCCTTTCATAACTTGAGTATATGAGTTCATAATTTCCAACTCTACTCACATCAGAAAATATAAAGACCTTACCCCCTTCTCCATAATACCACCAGACCTCACAGTCAGGATATCCCGGTTCTGCAGTATATCTTTTTATCTCATCAGGGCTTCCATAGATTATAGATATCCTGCCTCTATCCGATTCCTTCCCATACAGTCTTTCTGCTTCCTTTACCATATTAATATGTGAAAGTAGTGCATCCTCTCCTCTCTTTGTCCAGAATACCTGAAGGAAACCTTGTTTATCATCGGTCTTTTTATATCTCATGAGTTCGTCGGAGGTCGCAATGTAATCCACAAAGCTGTAGTATTCTGCCTCTTTGCCATGAAGGATAGAAAGTTTTTTTTCTCTGGCTATGAGATAAAATGGCTTGGATGTATATACTGTATCGTCGCCTTGAGATAATTGTATATTTACTGTATAACTGCCGGAAACCAGTCCTATGGTGTTTATACCCCCAATCTCCCTTATGGATGAATATTCCGCAAGCGCCTTCTTTTCGGGATATTCTGTAATCACATTCCCCATAGTATCCATCAACCTGTATATCAGAGAGTATTCCTTCGATGGTAAAAGCCCGTACAATTCTACATAAACATAGACTATATTTCTTTTTAATCCATATAATTTCTCAGGATTTGGTATTATGTTGTAGGTTCCCTTTGTAAATTGACTCTCTGTATCCGCCTTCGATATTTCAGATACGAATTCTATATCACTTATGGATAAATTCCCGTGAAGATACGGCTGAACTTCAATCTGAGTTGTAACTCTTTCTTCATTATCCTTCTGCTTTGTAGTTATAGAAACCTCGTATTTGCCTTCAGAAAGGGGAATACAAAAGACATCAATTATAGTGAGTGCCCTTTCTTTAGCGTCTTCCAAGGATGTAAGGAAAGATACCCTGTCAAACTCATCCTGTGCTACTATATCTTCTTTCTGGTTCTTTATAGTTACATCTATCTTGAAATCAGCTCTTTTCATTCCCTCATAGTCAGCATAAGATAGCGATATATATGGTATGGCTATGTACAATTCAACACGGGAAAGTGTATCATTTTGTCTGAAGGTTGCATAATCCAGAGACAGGGAGATAAGTATGTAAATTATGATGTTATACATAAAACAACCACCCTTTAAGTTAAAGTGCCAATAAACACAAATCTTAAAATAAGAGGCTAAAGCCTAATCCAAATAAGTGATGAGAAGATAAAAGAATCTCTCTTACCAGACGACGAGAATTGATATTATCTATTGTGTTGCCCTCAAATATCCTTTTGCCAATTCTGAAAATTTTTCGATAGTCGTGGTCTGTTAGTCTGAGGTAGACATTTCTTACCTTATGATGGAAAGTTATCTCTTTTAAGATCTCGTTTTTGATTTCGACTTCAAAATGGTCTTCCTTACCTTTTAGTCGTAAAACTGCGTTTCTCCCAGCTATTACGCCTGATTTTACAGCATTAGCAATACCTGCACCACTTAAAGGATCAGTAAATCTTGCTGCATCACCTACAAGATAGAAATTTTCCCCAGAAAATTTCTTTAAGATCTTTACCGGTACACAACCGAATATCCGTTCCTTTATTTTGCCTTCAGGAAATTCTTTTTTGACCAAATTATCAAGAAAATGTTTCGGGTGTTTCTTCGTCTTTAATAATGATACACCTAACCCTATATTGGCAGAATTACAGGATTTTGGAAGTATCCATGCATAACCCCCTGGAGCATATTCGTCTCCAAAAATTAATTGAGCATATCGCGGGTCAATTTCAATATCTTCGATTACATACTCTGCACAGGACTCAATCTCATTTAGATTTAGGTTTGTGTCTATGCCCATCCAGCTACCAACATTAGATGCTATACCATCTGCAGCTATCAGGAATTTAAACCCATAGCGTCTTCGCTCACCAGAGTTTTCAACAATTACCTCATTATCCTCTATACCAATGGCCCTTGATGATGTTTCTACCAATGCACCATTTGAAATCGCCTTTTTTGTCAGTGCCGGGTCAAAGACCTTTCGATTCATTATCCAGCCCACATTGGGATATTCTATTTTGAATTCATCGCCATCAGGACCTCGTACCATTGAACCGGATAATTCGGTGGAGATCCATTCTGGTTCAACATCTAAGTAACCTTTAATTGTGCTTCTTGATAATCCCTCTGCACAAGTAAGAGGTATACCAATTTGGGGATGTTCTTCGAGTAAAAGTACGGAAATACCACTTTCTATCGCTGTATACGCTGCCGCACTACCTGCAGGTCCGGCGCCAACAACAATCAGATCATAGCTTTCAGACATCGATTCTTGGAATCCCAAGGTTAAGATTTTTGGTTCTTCTCCAATTTAGTTGGTAGAATACAGGGATAAACTCCCTTGAATTCTTGTTCTTTGCATGTTTATATATAGTATGAGCACTTGTAGGCACAAATTCAATTTGTGCGGGCACGATTTGAAATCGTGCCTACATTTACAGTTCGAAACTGTAGGGACATATAAACCAACTAAATTGGAGAAGAACCAGATTTTTTAAAACAAATATGTTGAACAAAACCTCTGGTTTTTTCTTGACATTAGGCATAAAATGTGTTATAATACAAAATAGCCGAAGTGGCGGAACTGGTAGACGCGCATGGTTCAGGACCATGTCCCGCTTGCGGGATGAGGGTTCGAGTCCCTCCTTCGGCACCATCCTGTCAAGGTCCCTCGTATTCTATCAAGCCGTTGTCAGTACCAAATAGTACAGAATTTTCACAGATAGAGATTGCGTATACAGCGCCTTTTATAGGACTGTTCTTTCCGTCAAATATCTCTCTCAAGGAGAGATTTCTGTCAAACCTTACAGCCCCTCTGGCTGTTCCAATCCATATTTCATCCCGTAAGACTTCGATTGCGTATATATTTGGGTCTGGAAGGTCAAGGGGATAGGTCAGTCTTTTTCCATCTTTTGTTACTATGCCCGTTTTTGTGGCAAAGAACTCATCTCCACATATTACACTAACTCCTGTGGCAAGCATCCCTGTGCTGTCAGGAATGGGGATAAGGTCTTTTCCATAATTTACCCATACTCCATATGGCGTGGCAATAAGAATGCTGTCTCCTACGAGTTCAATATCATTTATTCGTACCCGCTCCATCCTGTTCTCTCTGACAACCACATCCTTAACAATCCTGGCAAGCCCCCAGTCGGTTCCAACCCATACTCTATTATTGTCTGCCTTAACATCTGTCACACTATTGCTGGGCAACCCATCAAACACAGTAAATGTCTTGAATTGATTGTCACGTAACCTCACAACCCCTTCAGCAGTTGCGAACCAGACAGACGAATCATCGGTAGTTATTGCCTTTACTTTTGTTGAGTATAGATCGTACTCCGACAGGTCAAAATAACTCCATCTGTTTTTTCCCTTTTCCCAGAGTGTTATGGCATCGTTATCCCCACCGATCCATATCTTTCCGCCCTCTATATGAATGGCTTTTATCCTTCCATCAGGCACGCCGAGACAAAGATTTTCGCTATTGTGAGTATAAATGTCATATCTATAAAGACCTATGCCACTTGTGCCCACCCAGAGGGAGCTCTCGTCAGAAATGACACAGGTCATATCATATATACGCAGACGCTTATCCTGAATAAAATATGGCGATAATATTGTAAAATCCTGCGGCTGATTTCTTGGTCTCCAATCAAAATTATTTCCTGAGGTTATCTTTTCAATTTTTTGGGTCTTTCTATCAAATCTATAATATTTGTCTTTTATATGTATTAAAACTGCATCTTTTGTAAAAGCAATGTGTGAGGGTATACCCTGTATGGGTAGCGGATATTCGTCAATCTCTTTAAATGTGGAGTTGTACCTTGCAAGTGTTGATGTGGTAACAAACCAGACATAATTTGAAAACTCGTCAACACCGATAACTCTTATATTATTCGGGAAAGTGGTTCTGGATCTTGGGATTTCCCAGTTCTCTCTTAACTTATCGTATCTTATAATACCATCAGTTGATGCCACCCATATCCACCTTGTATCTGCATCTATTGATCGAATATATCTATAATCTTTGTATTCTATCCATTCAAGGGGGTCAAAGAAGGTAATTATACAAAAAAATAATATCATCTGTTTAATTTTATCATATTATTAGCAAAAAGTCAAGAAAAAATAAACACAAATTACACGAAAAACGCAGAAAATCATACAGGAGAAAGGGAGAATAGGGAGAATAGGGAGAAATCTGGGATAAAAAACTTGACATAAGAGAAAAGATATGATATAATCCAACATAATATAGCCTTACAGTATTGTATTTCTATCCTTTAGCCATATGAATTTACTTCTATGCATATTGCTTCTTTCAGGTTTGCCGCACCTCACAAAGGCAAAAGACCCGAGGGGGAGTGATATCTCGGGGGATGGGATGGTGGTGACCACAGGAAGAGAACTCCCCAACCCAATAATAATTGAGGTCGTGGACGACGACGGCAAGCCTGTTGAAGGAGTTCCCGTAAACATAAGGTTTGTAAGTGCCCCTCCCCAAACGGATGAAGAATATATTAGTACTGTTCTGACCGATACAACGGATGTAAGAGGTTATGCAGTCTTCAAATTTTATGCGGGAAGTGTAGAGGGTGAATACTGGCTTAAAGCCTCGTCTCCCATCTTACAGAACAGGGTAATGGTCTCTTTCATTGCGATGAGACCTCATTTTGTCTTTTTTTTAGCGATTGGACTTCTGGGAGGATTTGCCCTGTTTATGTATGGATTAAACTTCGGTAGTAAAGCACTTACCAGAGTAGCGGGCGGCAAATTGAGGGATTTCTTATGGAGGCTGACAAAGAATCCCGTCGTCGGTGTGTTCGTTGGTATGTTTATTACAATTCTTACTCAGTCGAGTTCTGCAACAACGGTTATGCTTGTGTCATTTGCTGAAGCGGGGCTTGTAAACTTTATTCAGACGCTTGGAGTTATTCTTGGGGCAGCTCTGGGAACTACCCTAACTGTACAACTCATTGCGTTTAAGGTGTTTGATGTGGCACTCATTATTGTCGCCGTTGGTTTCTTTATGATGACATTTGGAAAACACAGGCAGATTCATTATACAGGTAGGGTTATATTTGCCTTCGGTCTTATATTTTTTGGTATGAAGGTCATGACAGACGCGGTTTATCCCCTTACACTTATTCCAGGAGTAACCAGCAGACTTATAGCAATGGGGGAGAGGCCATTTCTTCTCCTTATTCTGTCGGCAGTATTTACAGGTATAGTTCAGTCATCGGGTGCTACAATGGCGATTGTAATCTCATTTGCGTTTGGCGGACTGATAAATATGGAAGGTGCTATACCCATCATATTCGGTGCGAATATAGGCACCTGTGTAACTGCCCTACTCGCGTCTATTGGTCGTGGCGTGGAGGCGAAAAGAGTAGCAATGGCACATATAATGTTTAAGATTTTCATGGTCATTGCCTTTTTTCCATTTATACATCAGTTTGCTACCCTTATAGGGTATACATCAGCATCCCTGCCCAGACAGGTTGCAAATGCCCATACACTCTTCAATCTCTTTGCTGCTTTATTGTTTTTGCCATTCCTGGTGCCATACTCCAGATTAATAGCAAGGATGCTTCCTCCAAGAAAGGTTGGATTTGAGCCTCGTTACCTTGACCTGACCCTCCTTTCATCCCCGGCCATTGCAGTTGGGCAGGCATTGAGAGAGACATTGAGAACGGCAGACATCGTCCAGTCCATGCTTACTGCTTCCTTTAAGGTCTTCAAAACGAACGAAGAACTGGAAAGGATAAAGGTGGTTGAGGATGACGATAAAGTTGATGCCCTGGAGGAGAATATAACTTTATATTTAGTCCGTGTGTCAGAGAGTGAAATATCTTTGGACTTGTCCAAGAGGTGCGCTGCACTGCTTCATATAGTTGATGAACTTGAACATATAGGGGATGTCATCTCAAAGAGTCTTATGGTCTATGCCAAAAAGAAGATAAAGTCAGGATTTGTATTTTCAAAAGAGGGATTTTCGGAGATAGAAGAATTCTTCAGGTTCTCCGGGGAGACGCTTCGAATGGCGATAGATGCACTTGCTACATTTGACAACGATCTTGCCATGAAGGTGGCAGAGAGAAGAGAAGAAGGAAGAGGCTTATTATCGGAGTACCATGATGCGCATCTTGACCGACTGAGGAAGCATTTCAAGGAGTCTGTAGAAACCAGCACCGTTCATCTCGACCTCATTTCAGACCTCGAGCGTATAAACTCTCATGCGTCAAACATTGGGGAGCATATATTGCAGTGTAGGTAAAGCATGGGTTGTTTTATCATAAATTTGCCACTCACTCCTGTATATATCCCTCAAGCGATAATAAGTGCATTATTGAGATTGCTTCTCTGTACTCACTTATGCTTAGTTTTCGGTTAATTTCAATATAATCTTTTGCACGGTTACAGGGAAAGTACTGCCCCATCAGACTGATCTTTATATCAGGTGATACACTTTTTAAGAACTTGAGCACCCCCTTTGTATTTTCAATATGCGATGGTAATACAAGATGCCTCACAAATATACCTTTGACTGCAATGCCACTGTCAACTATAAAGTCTCCTACTTGTGAATGCATCTCACATATTGCCTTTCTGTTTACATTAATATACCCTCTTACCCCTGAATATTTAAAGGCAAGTTGCTCATTTGAATATTTTGCATCTGGAAGATATATATCCACAATACCACGCAGTAGCCTGAGGGTCTCGGGGGAATCGTAACCACCTGTATTATAGACTATCGGTATGGAAAGACCCCTTTCTATTGCAATCTCGAGCGAAGCGAGAATTTGTGGAACATAGTGAGTCGGAGTAACGAGGTTTATATTGTGTGCTCCCTCATGTTCGAGCGAAAGCATATGTTCTGCCAGTTTTTCTATACTTGTCTCGTTTCCAATTCTATGCTGTGATATAGGATAGTTCTGACAGAATACACAGGAAAGGCTACACCCTGTAAAGAATATAGTTCCGGACCCGTTTTTCCCTGATATTGGGGGTTCTTCGCCGAAGTGAAGGTTGTAACTTGAAATTGATGGGAGGAGCCCTCCGCCACAGACTCCCTTTTGGGTAAATCGGTCACTTTTGCATTTCCTACCGCAGAGGGTGCATCTTCTAAGGATGCTGTATCCTTCTTCTATCCTTTTGTGAAGTTCTTCCTTAAGGTTTAGATATCCAGGATAATTGACATTATTCATATCCTTCCAGTTTTACCACCTCTATTCCGCTTTTCTTAAGGAAGTCCTCTGCCTCTTTATCGGAATAACCCTCTTTGTATACTACTTTCTTTATTCCCGAGTTTATTATCATTTTGGCGCATATAAAACAGGGATGGTTTGTGACATACATTATTGCTCCCTCCAACGATATTCCTGTTTTTGCTGCCTGTATTATGGCATTCTGTTCCGCATGTAAGCCTCTGCATAATTCGTGTCTTTCTCCAGAAGGCACTTTGAGTTTTTCACGCAGGCAGCCGACATCTTCACAGTGAGCAATACCTGTAGGTGCTCCGTTGTATCCAGTTGTAAGAATTCTTCTGTCCTTTACTACACATGTCCCCACATTTCTTCTGAGGCATGTGGACCTGGACGCCACAAGAGTTGCTATATCCATAAAATATTTATCCCAGGGAGGACGCATACCTACTTAAATTTCCAAATCCGAATTTCCAATTTCCAATAAAAATAATTTTGATATTTTCATTTTGCAGTAGTATTTAGGAATTCCTCGTAGTCTTTGTATATCGGAAAAGAAGAACAGAGATCACTTATTTCTTTTCTTATCTCTTCATATATTTCCTCGTTATCTATGTTCATAAGTACCTTATCTATAAATCTTACAATTCTTCTCATCTCGTCCTCTTTCATACCCCTTGTAGTGAGTGCAGGAGTCCCCACTCTTATACCACTTGCTATGTTAGGTTTTTCCGGGTCGTAGGGAATGGTATTCTTGTTTACTGTTATTCCTGCCTTATCAAGTGCTTTTTCCGCATCAATACCCTTTATGCCCTTCGGTCTTAGATCAACGAGCATGAGGTGTGTATCGGTTCCTCCAGCAACGAGTCTGTATCCGCATTTTGCAAATTCATCCGCCATTGCAGTTGCATTTGATAGTATCTGTTTCTGATAATCTTTAAATTCCTGTTTGAGTGCCTCGCCGAGACATACCGCTTTACCTGCTATTGTATGCATATGCGGACCGCCGGACAATCTTGGAAACACCCATTTGTCAACTGTACCTTTGTGCTCTTCTTTGCACATAATCATACCACTTCTTGGTCCTCTCAGGGTTTTGTGTGTGGTGGTTGTAACTACATCAGCATATGGAATAGGCGAGGGATGGAGTCCCGCAGCAATCAGTCCTGCTATATGTGCTATATCTGCGACAAGATATGCACCAACATCATCACATATCTCCCTGAATTTATCAAAGTAGAGCGTTCTTGGATACGCACTCGCTCCCGCTACGATAATCTTTGGTTTTTCCTCTCTTGCGAGGTCAAGAAGCATTTTGTAATCAATCGTTTCTGTCTTTTGATCTACTTTATATCTCGCTACATTGAACCACTTCCCGGAGAAACTCACAGAGTGCCCATGGGAGAGGTGACCTCCATGTGATAGTGTGAGTCCAAGCAGTTTATCCCCTGGTTCTGCAAGAGCAAAGTATGCTGCCATATTTGCCGGGACTCCTGAAAGTGGCTGAACGTTTGCATGGTCACACCCGAAGAGTTTCTTTGTCCTCTCTACTGCAATCCTTTCAACAACATCTACCCACTCACATCCTCCATAGTATCTTGCTCCGGGATAGCCCTCAGCATATTTATTTGTAAGAACAGAGCCCATTGCCTCCAGTACTGCGGGAGAGGTATAGTTTTCAGATGCAATGAGTTCAAGTTTCTCCTGTTGACGGTGTAACTCACCTATAATTGCGTCCCAGACCTCTCTATCTTCTGATTTAAGCCACATAACCCCCCCTCAAGAATTAGTGCTATAAAATTTTAACCACATACTTTATATGTTGTAAGCACAAATTTCCTAATAAGCGGAACCCCGCCGCCAGGCAAACAAGAGATTGGGAGCGGTTCTTTTTTTCTCTTATGTTCTCTTCCGATCCCTGTTTGATTTTTCCCAATTTCTTGGTGTCCAATGTTTTATAATCACCTTTGTCTATATTGATTGGTATCTTTGCTCCACCAAACACAGAGTTTGATTGTTGCTCTTTGTAATCTATCGTATATTTTTTGCGGTATCCAATTTTGCCATTGATATATGAGATTATATAACACAATTCCAAAAATGTCAAGAAAAAAAGAAAATCAGACACAGATGAAAAGATAGTTATTGGGTAATTGGGTCATTAGGTCATTGTGGGAGCGATTTTCCTGACTGCCGTCAGGCAGGCTAGTTGCGACAATACTACAATCTACAATCTGAAATCTAAAACCTATAACCTAAGACCTGTAACCTGTAACTTCTAACCTTATTACCTTTGTGTTCTTTGTGGTAAACAAATCGTAACTCAAGGCTTCAGCCTTGATTCAATCTGTAATCCAAAATCTGCGTCGAGGGAAAAATATCCAATCTCAAAGCCCTAATCGTTGTTATGATTCCAAGAAAAAACTTGCATTTTTGAAAATTTTATGTTATAATGAGTCCGTGCTAATTTGAACCCGTAGAAAGGGAATAGGAGGCAATATGAAGAAGCGTTGTGGTATTCGCAGGGAGGATAAAAATAAATGGGAGGCAAGAGTGCCTCTTGTTCCCTCTGATACAAGGAAACTTTTAAAGAAGGGAATAGAATTTTATATACAACCGTCAGATGTTCGTGCATTTAGAGAGAAGGAGTTTGAAGAAGTCGGAGTCCACATAGAAGAAGATCTCTCTTCCTGTCCCGTTATATTTGGTGTCAAAGAAATGCCTGCGCAATTTTTTGAAGAGAGAAAAACATACATTTTTTTTGCCCATGTTATAAAAGGACAGAAATACAATATGCCAATGCTTAAAAGGATGATGGAACTTGAGTGCAATTTAATTGACTATGAGAGGATTACAGATGAGAATGGCAGACGGCTTGTCTTTTTTGGGAGGTTTGCAGGACTTGCAGGAATAATTGATACACTCTGGGCATTTGGACAGAGGCTCTCATTTGAAGGCGTTAAGAATCCATTCAACGAGATAAAGAAAACTCACGAATACAGCAGTTTAAAGGAGATAAAAAGGGCAATCACAAATATCGGACATAAAATAGCAATAGACGGACTTCCCCCGTCCGTTAGTCCCTGTATTATTGGCATTGCAGGATATGGACATGTATCAAGGGGCGTACAGGAAATACTTGACCTCTTGCCAGCAGAAGAGGTCTCACCAGAAGAGATAGGAAATATAGCTGGTCCGGGTAAACAACTGTACAAGGTGGTCTTTAAAGAAGAAGATATGGTTGAACCTGTCTCTGCAGATGGTGTATTTGATCTAAACGATTATTATAATCACCCAGAAAAATACAGGTCAAAATTTCACAAGTACTTACCATATCTCTCAATACTGATGAACTGCATATATTGGACTCCAAAATATCCAAGACTTGTCACAAAGGGTGACATTAGGCGTCTTTTCACTGACAAAAACCCAAGATTAAAGGTTATAGGTGATATATCCTGTGACATTGAAGGTTCCATTGAGGCAACCATACATACGACCGATCCAGCCAAACCTGTCTTTACATATGATCCTCAAAGAGAAACCGCCATCCCCGGATTTAAGGGAGATGGCGTTGTTATAATGGCGATTGACAACCTTCCATGTGAACTCCCCCGGGAATCGTCAATAGATTTCAGCAGGGTAGTGAAGAGATTTGTTCCAGCAATTGTATCAGCAGATTACAGGGTAAATCTTGACGAGATTGAGCTTCCCGCTGAAATAAAGAAGGCACTAATTCTTCACAAGGGGAAGTTGACTGCGGACTATAAGTACCTTGAGCAGTTTGTAGGAAGATAAAGTAATGGATTTACCACAGAGAACACAGAGAGAAAATTAATTCTCTGTGTTAAAGACACTTCGTGTTAACGACACTTCGTGTTCTCCAAACAATGAATTATGTAATTTTACAGGGATTTTAAGAGGCAGTAGGGATAGGGCTTGACTTCGGCGAGCATTTCGTCCCGAGGCTCAATACCGAGGGGCTCAGTCGGGTCGTCCCTGTCCGAAAACACTATTCCTGTCTAACGGACAACCACAAGGGTTATCCCTACAAATTCTCTTTCCTGCCTA
>DAOUSS010000118.1 GCA_030627085.1 Candidatus Stahliibacteriota bacterium
ACATACATTTTTATCTTTGTCAAGAAAAAAGTTAACCACGAATTACATTCACCCTGCACCTATGCATAGGTACGGGGCAGGTCAACCGAATGCACACAAATAACATAAAAACATCTCAAAAATAAAAGAAATTCGCGCAATTTGTTAACCTGCCCTGTTAGATATGGAGTTATCTAACGGGGTAAATGATATTCGTGTTTTATAATTTCTTATGCAATCAAGAATAAGTTAGCGGAAAATGGAGACTATGTTCCATATTTTGGCCAGCAACAATTTTTGTATTTTCTCCCGGACCCGCAAGGACAGGGATCATTTCTTCCTACCTTCTTGCCTTCTCTCTTGAATGTCTTTGGCTTCTGCGGAGTTTTTTTATTTTGAGATGTATTCGAAGCCGCCTGCGCTGTTGCAGCAACGCCAGGTTTATATGCTGTAGTACGTTCTGCCTCCTCTCTTTTTACAAGCCTCAATCCATATAGATACCTCACTGTATCTCTATCTATACCGTCGAGAACCTCCTCGAATAACTCAAAAGATTCTCTCTTATACTCTATCAGTGGATCCCTTTGTGCATATCCTCGCAGCGATACACCCTCTTTCAAAGCATCGAGTTCATACAGGTGTTCTCTCCATCTTCTATCAATCACCTGTAGCATTATCTGCCGCTCGAGGTCTCTCATCTGCTCTCCACCTATCTCCTCTTCCCTTCTCTTATATAATTCAAATACAATCCCTTGCATCCTTTCCCGCAACTCCTCCGGTGTAATTCCATCCCCTGGTATCTGTATATCCAGAAGGAATAGATCTCTTATTTCTTCCCTTAAGGCTCCAAGGCCCTCTGTGTCAACATGGGAGTCAGTGATGTGTGAATCAATAATATCAAAAAGCACCCTTTCAATCGTCTCCTCTATTCTCGGCTTTATATCTTTTCCGGCAAGAATCTCCTGTCTCATAGAGTATATTACCTCCCTCTGCCGATTCATGACATCGTCATACTCAAGAAGTCTCTTTCTTATATCGAAGTTTATTCTCTCTATTCTCTTCTGTGCCCCTTCAATAGCCCGTGTAATAAGATTGTGCTGTATCGGTTCACCCTCTTTTGCACCAAACCTTTCCATTACTCCGGTAATTCTGTCAGAGCCAAACAGTCTCATAAGGTCGTCCTCTAAAGAGAGGTAAAACCTTGAGGAACCGGGGTCACCCTGTCTTGCACTTCTTCCCCGTAACTGATTATCTATCCTTCTCGCTTCGTGTCTCTCTGTAGCTATTATATGAAGTCCACAGGGCGGATTTGTGAGACATTCTGTTTTTTTCTTGCCGTTTTCACAGCTTGCACAATTTCCGTCACTCTCACACTTTATACAGCACTTCTTGCATTTAACAACACCTGGTCCCAGTTTTATGTCAGTCCCTCTACCAGCCATATTTGTTGATATAGTTACCCTCCCCTTCTCGCCTGCATGTGCGACTATTTCCGCTTCTCTTTGGTGCTGTTTTGCATTAAGAACTTGATGTGCAATTCCTTTCATCTGAAGCATTCTTGAGAGCTTCTCCGATACATCAACCGATACAGTACCAACAAGCATAGGTTTGCCCTCTTTATGAAGATCTACTATTTCATCTATAACCGCATTATACTTCTCCCTCTTCGTCTTGTATATTATATCAGGATAATCTACTCTCCTTACGGGTTTATTTGTTGGTATGGTCACAACATCAAGCTTATAAATATCATAAAACTCATGTGCCTCTGTAGCAGCGGTCCCCGTCATACCTGCAAGTTTATCATACATCCTGAAGTAATTCTGAATTGTAATGGTGGCGAGAGTTTGAGTCTCTGCCTCAACTCTTGCTCCTTCCTTTGCTTCAATTGCCTGATGAAGGCCATCGGAATATCTCCTGCCTGGCATAAGTCTTCCGGTGAACTCATCGACTATTATCACCCTTCCGTTCTGAACTACATACTCTACATCCTTTTCAAAGAGTGAATAAGCCCGTAGAAGCTGGTTTATTGCGTGAACTCTCTGGGACTTCTCTGCATACTCTCTCTGAATCTTTTCTTTCTCTACCATCTTTTCTCTCGCAGAAAGTTTCTCGTTTCTTTCGATACCAACAAGTTCCTGTGAAAGATCGGGAAGGGTAAAGAAATCCTTATCCTCAGGTGCAATTATATTTCTACCCTCTTCTGATACATTGACCGTGTGCGCCCTCTCATCTATAGAATAATAAAGTATCTCGTCAATCTCGTGTAGTTTCTTATCTCTCATATACTCTGCCTCTGTTTGCTCTAGAAGTCTCTTTATTCTGGGTTCATCCTCTATCAGTTTGCGGAGCTGACGGTGTTTTGGTGCTCCCCTCTCCGCAGCAAGCAACTTTATACCTGCTTCTCTTTCTTTTCCCTCTTCAAGGAGTTTTCTTGCATCCGCGACAAGTGTGTTGATGAGTGCTGTCTGCCTCTGAACTATTTTTCTTACCCTCGGATTGAGTAATTCATACTCTTTGTTTACGGAATGTTCAACAGGACCTGATATTATAAGTGGTGTTCTTGCCTCGTCAATTAACCCAGAGTCAACCTCATCAACTATTGCATAATGGTGTCCACACTGAACTATATCTTCACTCCTCCACGCCATATTATCACGGAGATAATCAAAACCAAACTCATTGTTCGTTCCATATGTTATATCCTTACTGTATTCTTCCTTTCTCTCTTCAGGTGTCATTCCTGTTTGGATACAACCACAGGTGACCCCAAGAAACTCATAAATACCTCCCATCCATTCTGTATCCCTTTTGGCAAGGTAGTCATTCACGGTAACAAGATGTACCCCCTTGCCTGAAAGAGAATTAAGATAGAGAGGCATCGTAGCCACAAGTGTCTTTCCTTCTCCCGTTGCCATCTCTGCTATCTTGCCTTCGTGCAGAACAACTGCACCCATAAGCTGCACATCAAATGGTACCATATCCCAGGTATATTCATGTCCCGTGACCATCCACTTCTTACCAAGAAGTCTCCTGCATGCCTCTTTGACAACGGCATAGACATCCGGTAACAATTCGTCGAGAGCCTCCTGTTCCTCTTTCTTCAGGTTTTCATTAAGGTCATCTATCTCTATAGCGAGTCTCTCCCTCGTCTCCATATCCCCTTCATCTCTCTTTTTTTCAAGTTCTTCTATCTTCTCTTCCATCGGTCGCAGCCTTTCTCTTACTTGAGACTTGAATTCCCCTGTCTTGTTTTTTAACTCTTCATCCGTGAGCGAATGTAATTTCTCATAGCATCGATTTATCTCTTCCACAATCGGTTTAAGTCTCGCAAGCTCTCTGTCATTGGCGGTTCCAAATATTTTTGTTAATAACTTTTGCATAATTAAAAGCACCTCCCAGGTATTAGTCCCGATGGAATAGCTTCCCCGTTGAATAGCTTCGCTTCCACGGGGCATGCCGCATTCCACGGGATAAATCATTGGTTTACCCTGCTTGCCCTGTAGCGTTAGTATACAGGGTGAAATGCGAACTTGTGAGCTATTTCATCGGGGTCATTCGTCGTTTATATTATATCATAAATTTCTGCATTTGTCAAGTCAAAAGAGAAAGGTGTTGAAAGACACAAGTGCCATAAAATCAGCTTTTGCAGCAACCTCAGATGTCAGTTATAAGACAAAAAACTTGCATTCTATCATTTTTTATGTTATAATAAAAACAGGCAAACATTACACACAGGGAAGAAACTTTAAAGATAAATTAACAGGGAACATAAGAGAACATAAGAGAGAAATAGACAAAGAAACCTGTCTACCGACAGGTAGATAAAGAATTCTCTTTCAATGGATTCACTTCGTTCACCACAGGTCTCTTTAGTTCCCTGTTGAAAAAAGAATAACAACAACGGATTAACTCCAGACTAAAGAAATTGACAGGGATTGGAAAAGAATATAAGAGAAATAAAGTTTAGTGTCAAATGTTTTATAATCACCTGAAAATATGAATATATCTGCTATATCTAAGTCACGCACAGAAAAAATAATAAAGACCGCTCTCATGATATGGAGACACAATACCCCGAGGGAACTAAAAAGAAGATTACAAGATGTATGGAAAGACGAGTTTCTGCCACTTTATGAGTTTGATGATGAACCTTTAACCAGCGCTGTCTTCGGCTCCGGAAGCTTCTCTACAGGAAGATACGAAATATACATTGCAAAAGAGCTTGAAAAGGAACTGGGATGGTCACCAGTGAGATATACACTCATCGTCACGAATAGTACAAAAAGCAGGGCAGGTGAGGTTGCAGATGAATTTGGACTTCCTCTCGCAGAATTGGATTTCTCTTCATGGTACAGAGAAAATTACGATCCTACATCAAAAAATCCTATAAGGGAGACAAGCCTTTTTATATCAGGAAAATCAATAGGTCAAAAATTCAATATAAGAACAGAGTTTGACAAGGCATTACGAGATAGAATAGAAAAATCTACTGAACTGCCCGATCTGATATCCCTAAGGGGATATAATTTCCCTGTGATGTATACCTTCCTTAAAGAAGAAAAAAGGCTTATAGACGATACACACCCTGCGGATCTAAGCTTAACCAATAAAGATGGAGTACCACTCTGCCCGGGATGGCAGGAAAAGGCGGTGAAAAAGATGAGGGATTGCGGATGTAGGTTGTTCAGAAGCAGTCTAATAGAAGTAAAACCCTTTTTCTCGGTCTCGGATGTTACCTCAATTGATGTAGGAAATATATATGCCCTCTCTCCTGGTATGAGGCCTCCGTCTTCTTGGAGTACAAAGAAAATACAAGAGAATATGAAACGCACTGAAGATTATTTTCTCTGTGCTCTCAAGGCAACAGGATTATTTCCCTATCTGTGGGGTATCTCGAAAAAACAACAGAAAGTAGAATACATTACAAAAGAAGGGAGAATTATAACGAAAAGTCAGCATGCTATTGTTGTCGGCAAGAAAATAAGATGTGGAAAGAACGCATTTGGAAGGAATATAGGGGATATTACCCTGTGTCTTTTAGACTTATAGCTCTTTTCGTTAGCTAACGGACTTCCCTTTTGGACTCTGCATCCAATCTTCTGAAATCAAATTCTTTCTTAGAAGAATGGATATCACAAGTTGTTTTTGGTTCTGTTCCTCTAATAAAAACCTCTTCTATAAGTTCCTTACACCCTTCAATAGGAAGAAGACCAGATTCTTTACATACTGTGCGTTTTACTACCCCGGAGGGCATAATAAAATTACTTACAGGCTCATCAGAAAGTGCTCTTTTCATAAACTCTGCCCATATTGGCAATGCAAGCACTGCCCCTGTTCCTCCTTTCATAATAGTGTCAGGCGTGTCGT
>DAOUSS010000265.1 GCA_030627085.1 Candidatus Stahliibacteriota bacterium
ATATATCGGGTAGGGAGGTAAAGACGCTTGTGGATGATAGACTTGAAGCAGGCTACCATGTATTAAGATTCGATGGCAAAGATCTTCCTTCTGGCATCTACTTCGCAAGGCTTACAACGGATGGATTTGAGGCGACAAAGAAGCTCGTGTTGATGAAATAGAACCACGACAGAGATCAGTCAAATAGGGAGCATTTAATTTGACGCCCCCTATTATCTTGCTCTGAATTTGCATATTTTCCCTCTCATTCTCTTCAAAAGATCTTTTTCCTATTGTCCAGTGCCGGCCATGCCAAATATGACTTACCTTATTTTACACTACAGTAGTCTGTTGCGTTGTATCTGAATAATTTGTCTCTTACCTCTCTAGTGACAGCAGAAGAGTCTCTTATCTGCCTCTCCTTGCCGGCAGGTAGGCGGGCGAGTCACCGTTAGTTTTCTTCTCGATGGGGACTTCATTTATAATGCAGTGCCAACCAGACGGTTTTCTCCTTTCTATCCGTCCATTCAACCCTGTGTCGCCGGTGGGCAGGGATGTTTACATAATCGCCCGGGTGCATTACCACTGTTTCTGTTTCACCTTCAAACAACAACCCGGCACTGCCGCTCAATAAGATAACCCATTCATTGGTCTCCTGGTCGCACCATTCTCCCGAAGACGTTGCCTGTCCCGTTGAGATGATTCGTTCCAGTTTAAAGCGATCGGTTTCCAGCAGGCTCTCAAAAATTTCTTCTCCAATGAAATTGGGAATTTGCGAAAATATATTGTTGCATTTCATGAACCCTCACCCGCGCTCTCAACCCGACCCCTTCGGCGGGAGAAATTATCTATTTGCCAGTGCTTTAAATCTCTTTACCGCCTCGGCGGGGTCTGGCTCACCAAATACACCCGACCCACTTACAAGTATATCGGCTCCACTCTCAATCACCTTTTTTGCATTTGAAACCCTTATTCCACCATCAACTTCCACAGTCACTCCCATTTCACTCAGTATCTTGACCTTTTCTAACGGCTCTTCTATAAATTTCTGTCCTCCAAAACCGGGATCTACTGTCATAACAACTACAAAGTCCACACTGTGAACAAATGGCAGAATATCTTCCAGAGGCGTTCCCGGATTTAGGGCAAGACCCACTGTAACATTTTCTCTCTTCATTGTATCTATCAATCCATTCGGTGATTCCACTACCTCTTTGTGGAAGGATATGATTGATGTCCCGGCATCCTTGAATTTCTTCCAATAAAATTCGGGGTCTTCTATCATCAGATGGACATCGAGAGGAAGATTTGTTATTCTGTGTATTGTTTCAACCAAAAGGGGACCAAATGTTATATTAGGGACAAAGTGTCCATCCATTACATCAAGATGAAGTATGTCACAACCCGCTTCTTCTACTTTTTTTATCTCTTCTCCAAGCCTGCTAAAATCACAAGAGAGTATAGATGGTGCAATTTTTATATTCCCCATATTATCACTCCAGATTAGGTGTTAAGTATTGAAAATCACAAAAATAATATTGAAAATCCGGTTGTCGGTGATGTAGGGATAGGGCTCGACTTCGGCGAGCATTTCGTCCTGAGGCTCAATACCGAGGGGCTCAGTCGAGTCGTCCCTGTCCGAAATATTCTAACCACAAAGAAAATCTGTAACCTGAATTCTCTTTGTGGCGAAAAATGTAGGGCACTGTTTCAACCGTGCAAATAACAACATTCTAACCACAAAGTTCACAAAGGGCAGAAAGTTTTTAAAAAATAAATAGCTTCTCTTTGTGGTGAAAAAGACAAAGTTCATTATACCATCATTTTCCAGAAATGTCAAGAAAAAAGACACCACGAATTACATTCACCCCGCACCTATGCATAGGTGCGGGGCAGGTCAATCAAATGCACACAAACAGAGTTGACTTTTTTCTTGACAAATTCATTAAGTTGTGTTAAAATCAGACATAGGTAAACCTTGTAGGCACGAATTCAATTCGTGTAAAAGACATTAATTAACCGCAGATTCACCCCGTTAAATAATGTAAGGATAATTATCAGAGCGTTCTTGAAACAGCTCTATTTAACGGGGTAAACGCGGATACACACAAATGGTCAATGGGTAATTGGGTAATTAGGTTGTTGTGGGAGCGACTTCCCTGACTGCCGTCAGGCAGGCCAGTAGCGATAAAGCATTATGACCCAATGACCTGATAATCTAATGACCAAATTACCCAATGATTTTGTCAGTCTGCATCAGAAAAATTAAAAGATTGACTTTTAATCTGCGTAATCGTATTCTAAAATCTGCTTGTCCCGTAGAAGCGTAGCTATTCAACGGGGCTTGCCCTGTTAGATAATATTTCATATCTAACGGGGTGAATAATCAGGTATAATGAACATTATACCAGGAGGTAGTATGAGAAAGATATGCAATATATGTGTATGCATCCTTGTAGCCACAATGGCATGGGGATACACAGGGTTCCTCAGGGTGGAACC
>DAOUSS010000299.1 GCA_030627085.1 Candidatus Stahliibacteriota bacterium
ATTCCCTTGTCCTCCGATATCCTCTCCATAGTAGTTATGGTCATGAGCAGCCTCAACCCAATCTACTACTTCTCCCGTAAGAGTAAGATTGTTGTAAGAGATCTCACTGTAGTAGTCAGCCATACTCCCAGGGCCAGTAACTATGGATGGCTGGTGTGCAAAAAGTAGATTATAGAAATCATTCCTACTATATGTGGTGGTCGTGTCTGAGAAATTTATTAAGATAACGGGTACACGGATAACTCCCGTAGATGGAACTGTTTTAGCATACACCCTTTGCTGTTGTTTTAAAGAGATTATTCTTTCAACTTCAGCTTCAGGAAGTCTTAAATGTTTGGGTATTTCTAACGCAAAATCTTTTCCAACGATCAGGTTGGATTTTACTATTTTCCCCGTCAAATCCTGCTCAGCATATACCCAATTCTTTGAGGATGCATCGTAAAGGATAGTATAACCGTCAATTGTTTCCCAGCCGTGGTACCGTTCGTCTCCCCACTGTCTTGCTTGAAACTCAGTTCCGTCACTTTGCTCAAGCATATGAACAATTGGAGCAGCTGGAACGGCAAAAACTGGATTAGAAAAAACCAAACTAAGAATAAAACTAGCCATCAAAAGAGATCCGAACCTACAAATTTTCGTCATAATCACTCCTCCATTTTAAAATAAGGGATAGTTTCAATATTTTTTATCCAGAATTTTCCCCCTGTTTCGTCTCCATAAAAGAACACTCTTGCCTTTACTTTCCTATTAAATAGCTCGGGAGAAAGCTTGCGCTTAGAATAAAAACTTAGCACTTCACCCACTTTAGTCTTTGTAAAATTGGGTTTATTATCAACATCCTGAGATGAAAGAATAAGTATTTTCAAGCGATACAGTATTTGTTCCGGTTTTATATCAAGCAAGATGGAGTTTAGGATACTATATTCCAAAACCTTACCTATAATTATGCTTTCGTTTGGAACAACTGGAACAGTCTCTTTATAAGGTACATTTTGCCCGAACATTCCAATCATAAAAGGTACTACAAGTAAAATTAAAAGAGAATCCCACCTTTTCCAATTTCTAAACATTGGTAACCCTCACCTCTTTTTCTTCGCCATCTACAAGTGATTGTATTAAAATTATGTAGAATGTGCCCAATAGGGACTGATTAAGTCATACCTGAAGGGGTTCTCTGAAGCCTCCCCCTTATAGCTCTTATCAATCCTTTTCCCAACTGGGCAAAAACGCTATAAATTTTATGAATCCTGTTTATGGAAAAGTTTTTATATCACCCTGACCAATTTTGCAGGATACGAGGTCCAATCTATCATATGAACGGAAATCTTCATCCCGAGTTTGGATTTGATATACTCACTAAAATCCCTCAGAAGCTTTGTATGTATGAAGGTAAATATATTTGGCACCACTAATACGAGATGGCTACCTTCCTTGCCTTTGTATTTCTGCATTTTGTCCACCAGTCTTTTATAGGGGTTTATGATTTCGGACTCATATTCTTCTTTTTCCTTCTTGGTTGGCACACAGGTCTCTACTTCGATAAAGAATGTTTCTTCCCCCTTACGAGCTGTAAGGTCCGGAATAATTTTTTTCTCTTGCGTAGTTTCCTCTGGAAGTTTACTTGTAAGTTCAACTGGAGTTTCAACTTTAACCTCATAGCCATTTTGTCTAAGGTATTTGCAGGCAAGGCCTTTCAAGGTATAGTGGAATTCAGTTTCATTTTTCAGCAAGACAACATCCTTGAGTTCATCGTCTTTATTAATTCTTCCCCTCATTATGCTCATTTTATCCATTATTTCTCTTTGAAGAGCATTCCAAAAAGTATTTAAGTTATCAGTAGCTCCTAATGGTAATTCCATACCTTCGCCAAATACATTGAGAATTTTCCTCTTTGCCTCAGGGACTTTTTCTCCTGAAGGAAGATAAACCATACAAGTAGGTATCGATGTCTCTTCTTTTATCTCCTTTCTTATTTCATCAGTGCGAACAGATATTTCTTCCATAGAA
>DAOUSS010000020.1 GCA_030627085.1 Candidatus Stahliibacteriota bacterium
AGGAGAGAGAACTGGCAAATAAAGGTGAACCAAGAAGAGACTGCAGAGTTACTGGATGCAGCGGATGTGGAATATGTAATGGTAACCTAATACTAATTAAAGATAAGAAATCAACTGGCGAGATACACTATGGAAGAGGGATAAAAAGAACAGATACCCCACCTACAAAGATACGATATAGAATTATGTATTCAAAAACCGGCAACTTACGATTTATAGGACATCTGAATACAACAAAGGCGCTCATACGAGCACTTAGAAGAGCAAGTCTACCCCTTGTTTATTCGCAAGGGTACAAACCGAAGCCAAGAATTGCATTTTCACCTCCCCTTACCCTTGGATTCACTTCAAAGGTAGAGTATGTGGATGTAATTCTAAAGAGACCTGTCTCCGATATAGAGATAAGACTCAAAAGGACTTTACCTGATGGACTTACCATAAATTCCGCAGAGATAGTTCCATTAAAGGTAAAATCCCTTTCATCGTCCTTTTTGCACCAGAGGCTTTTTGTAAAATACGACTCATCAAAAGTGGACGAGTTTATGAAAAAGGAGATTGTGGAGATAGATGGTATAAATGTGCGCCCTGCAGTACTGGAAATAAAAAAAAGAACTGATGGTGCAGAGATACTTATGAAATTTGGTAAGATAAAACCCCTTCAACTATTTCAAGTCTTATTCAGTATCACTGAGGAGGAGGCAAAACTCCTTAAGGTTGAGAGGACTGGATGGGAGTAGTATAACCATAACATATTGTGGGAGGAGTTTCCCTCAACTAACCAACTAACAAACTAACCAACTAACAAACTATAATCTATTATATACCACTTCTCCATTTGCCATTGTCATATCTACCTTCAAATCAGGTGGAGAACCCGAAAGCACAACGAGGTCTGCTTTTTTACCTTCCTTTATAGAGCCTGTAATTTCCTCATCAAAACCCGCGTAAGCAGAATTTATTGTATACATTCTCAGTGCATCGTAAAAAGAGACGCCCTCGATAGGATGTTCCATTGCACCCTCTATTCCATATACAGGTCCTGGTGGCATGGAATCAGAGCCAAAACACACTGTACATCCTTCTTTTAATGCCGTCTTAAACCTGTTCGTATGTAATCCTTTCTCCCCAAGTAAGTTCTCATACAACCCACCATTTTTGCCCCAATTTGCGATAAAGTTGGGTTGCATAGCGAGGATAACACCAAGCTTCTTTGCCTTCTTTATTGCAGAAGTATCTGCCAATTCAAAGTGTTCTATTCTGTGCCTCCCGGAGTTTTCTCCTAGCTCCTTCTCATAAGCATCCAGAACCAGTTCTATTGCCCTCTCCCCTATTGCATGGATGAATATCTGAAACCCCCTCCTGTTTGCCTCTCTTATAATTCTCTCAATCTCTTCTCTTTCGTAGTTTAGGACACCATAGGTTCTTGTTCCAGGATAAGGTAATTTAAGCGCAGCAGTCTTAGCTCCAATAGAGCCGTCTGCAAACAGCTTAATTCCACCGGTTTTAACCCACTTGCCTCTCCATGATGTTATATAATCCATATCTCTCACGGGGAGTACTGCATACACCCTTATTCTGAGACCATCTTTCTCTTCCATCTCTCTGTATACATCAAGATATCTTTTTAAGGTCATGTCATGGATCGATGTTATTCCGAGGGAGTAGGCTTTCTTCTGTGCTTTCGTGATTGCAGTCTCTATCTCTTTCCTCTCAGGAGGAAATATCTCATTTATATATAAAACTACATCTTCAAGAAGAATGCCGGTATTATAATCTATCTTCTTCCAACCTTTCGGGATACTTTCAAGTGCCTTCTTATTTGCAACCGCTATATGACCGCATACTCTTCTGAATATGATAGCTCTATTTGAACCCAGTTTATCCAGCTCTTCCCTTTTGGGCAACCTATTTTCTTCCCATTTTGATTCATCAAAATCCACGCAGATAAGCGGGGTAACCTTTTTCTCCTTTTCTAATCTTTCTTTTGTTATATCAAAGGCATCTTCCAAACTTCTGGTTTTAGAAAGGTCAACCCTTGCAAGATTCAATCCTGTATCAACAAAATGAATGTGGGAATCAATAAAACCGGGAGCAAGGAAACGGCCCTTAAGGTCCACAATCTGTGCCTCTTTTATCCCTTTTACTATACCACGGGGACCAGTCTTTTCTATTTTATCTTCCCTGATGATAACCGCTCCTGCACCATCTTTCTCCATCGTAAGAATATTTCCATTTATGAAGGCAATCATACCCTTATCAGTCACTTTCTTTCCTGATTATAAACATTGTGTTTTCCTCTATCCAGGTTATTCTCTGAGGGTCAGGAAATTTCTTTTTTATATTCTCCTCAAATTTCTGTAGTGCATCGTTTAACTCTTCTTTCTTATAGAAACAAAATGTGGAATAATGGTGTTTTCTTATCTGCTCTTTGAGAAAATTAAGATTGGAGAGTCTTCTGAATTTAAAATATCTAATAGCCTGTAATTTCAGAAAAGAAACTTCTGTGATTGCTAATTTCAACTCTTCTAAATAGTAAAGCCTTTTTTCCTTTTCGTAAAATCCGGGGAAATATCTACCCCAGATATTATTTCTATTCTGATTTCGGAGTCTTGTATATACAAAAAGATAACCATTTGATCTTAGTACCCTTGCACTCTCTTCAAGAAACATTAGTAAAGTAAAGTGATGCACGGCGTTAAATGTAAATACACAGTCAAGCGAATTTGTAGAGATTGGAATACTCCCTCCAATTGCTCTTATTGCATAAAATTGCCTTATATTACACATAGTAAGGTATCTTTTTAACTGAAGAAGCATCTTCTGGTTTGCGTCTATACAGAAAAGAAAGAGTCTCTTTCCAAGGAATGAAAAGAGTTCCCGATCATATCTACCAGCTCCGCATCCCACATCTGCTGCCTTTATTGTTGAAAGCCCTTCAAGGTCTTTTCTGATAAAAAATATTGGACGTCTATCTGTCGTGCGTATATCCCGATATATACCGGATATTCTCGAAAAATGTCTGTATATCTTCTCATTATTTACCATAATGTTATCCAGTTAGTCTCTATTAAATTTACTCTCTCTTCCAGTATCTCTTTTTTTAGGGCTTCCTTGACCTCCTCTTTTGCAGTAAAATAGAGTATTTGCCAACCCTCATCCACTATTTTCCACAATAGTTCTATCTGTCTTTGTAGTCTCTCTATGTCAGATTTTATAAAAGGGTCATCCATAATGAAGAACCCTTTCTTTAATAGTTCTCCCCCAAGCGCAAGTCTTATAGATAAATATAACTGATCATAGGCACCACCTGAAAGTTTTAAGGCATCAAGTACATTCTTATTTTTCGTATGCACAAGCACCTTCTTTTCTTGTGTTGATGTATCAATATCAACTGTTGTGTACAACCCATCAGTAATGCGAGAGAAATACTTTGAGACACTACTTCCCTTCCCAAAAAATCTGGATATCTTTCTTTCTTCCTCTTCCTCTATCTCTTCAAATAAACGCATGACAGAGAGAACATTCTCTACATTCTTTTCAATATCAACAACAAATTCCTGTAGCATCTTTTGCACAAAAGAAAGTTCTCTAAGGGTGCCACAGCATAACTCCTTCTTCAGCACATTCTGCGCTTCCCTTTCAATCTGTTTCAGATTATCCTCCCACTCTCTGCGTTTTTTCTCAAATTCCTCCTTCTCGTCCTCAATCATCTCTTTCTTCTGGTGTAATTCTCCCTTTCGAACATCACTATATTTTACTTCCACAGCTTTATCCCTGTAAGCCTCAAGATCTGAGACGCTCCTCTCCCAGTAGGCTATTATTTCATTTTTGTCGCTATAGCCACCTTTACCAAACAGTGACCCTAATACAGCAGTATATTCCCTGACTGTGTTTTCAAGTTCTAATTTCTCCTCAAGTCTTTCTCTGTATTCCTTCAAACTCTCAACATTTGACCTTCTTTTGATCTCCTCTATAGAGACTTCACAATCTCTTCTTTTTCCTTCAAGTCCACGAATCCTCCCTTTAATTCCCTCTATTTCCCTTTCAAGCAGACTTGTATTCCCCTCAAGATTCCTTGCTTGTATCTCATTTTCTTCAAATTTTTCTTTAAACCTCTGAACAAGGGAGAGAATGCCCTCCATAGAATCTGAAGAAATGTCAACTGGAGCCAGACTGATTCTTATCTTCTCAAATAGCTTTGAGAGACTTGTATTTATCCTTGATGCTCTGATTAGCTGGGCAGAAAAGTAGATCATATTGGCAAAAAATAACACCAAGAATATCCTGAAGATAAGCAAGGGTCTTATTATAGTTCCTATAAGGGACAGCGCAAAGAGAAAAACAGATATTATTGCCAGAGGTTTTTCCCCTGAAATCTTTGCCTTTATTTGTACCAGCCTTTCACTCAACTCTTCATATCTCTTCATATCAATCTGTTCTTCTTCTAATATCTTTCTTCTTTCATTCAATACTCTCAGATGCTTCTCACTCTCCTCCCTACTTCTTTTGCGGTTTTTTAATTCCTCATCCTTGGTTTTCAGGTCACTTAAGTGTTTCTTTATCTCCTCGTTTGCGTTCTGGATATCTCTTTCTAAATCTCGGAACTTTCTCTCATCATCTTCGTTGTATAATTCTAATTTCTTCAATTCCTTCAAAGCATCCTTTAATCTCTTCAGCGCTTCTATTCCTTTTTCGTATTTTTCACGCCTCTGGGCATCTTCAAGATTGGAGAGTTCAACATCAACCCTTTGCAACTCTTCACTCATATCTTCAATCGTTCTCTCTACCTTATCCAATCCTTCACTTTCTACAGCCTTCTTTAAATCTTCAATTGTCTTTATTAATGTCTTTGCATGTTCCACCCTTGACTGTAATTTTTCATCTGTTTCCCTGTCTGATAACCTTCCACTGCTGTCAGGTCTGGTTAATTTCCCTATCTCTCTTAATCTATTCTTTACTGCTATAATCTTCTTGCTTTTAAGACCTGTCAATCTATCTGTTACACCAGTATAGAAAGTTTCCTCTTCAGCGATAGACAGGTCACTGTTTCTTATTATAAATATATTGCGCCATTCCTGGGGTGAAAGTCCAATAAGAGAAATCAGGTCACCTTCTTCAGGGAACTTAACATCTTTCCCCTCATTTTCAATTATCGCATAACCTTCTGGATTATTATCCACTCTGTCTATTCCCTTAAATACATTTTTTGTCGCCTTTTTTGAAAGAAGTACTCTCACAAGCCCATCTATAGTAAGTGTTTTACCCTCCTCATTTCTGCCAAAGAAGAGGTTAAAATCCCCGAGAACTACCCTTTTAGAGTCTGTTAGGGGACCATATCTGTATATACGAAATTCCTTTACACGCATAAACACATTTTTGTTCACCACAAAGCACACAAAGAGATATTGTGAAAGAGATATTATTTTATTTATAAAAACTTTGTGTCCTTTGTGAACTTTGTGGTCAAATTTTTCAATCCATCACCATAGCCCTTACCGCAATCTCTCTAAGCATCTTTTTTTTCTCCTCCGGATAGGAGGAAAGTTTTTCTTCAAATGCTTTGAATAGATCATCTTCGAGTACATTCTGTACATCGTTTACTCTAAAGTTTTCTTCTACTATATTTATATCCTTTGCTGTTTCTCGTAGAAGAGAGTGGAATTCAGTTTCGGTCATCTTGAATTTTTTACCATTGATTGCACCATCCACTGTAAGTATCACTGCAGAGAGAGGATGAAGACCTGAAAGACCCTTTTTTACTGTTTTGAGTGGGTGTTCACTAACGGTTGGGTCAAGTGTTATGGTGACCTCTTCATAGTGTGGTGTATCAATATTATACTCTTTTGGAGGACTGCCTACTTCAAATATATTTACCTTTCTTATTCCTGTTTCTTTTTTTGTTATAGAGATTGGAGAACCTGAATAGACGAAGTAACCACCATTTTCAAGTTTTCTAACAAGGAATTTGGTATGAAAGTGCCCAGCAAGAATATAGTCAATATTAAAGCCTTCAAGATATGAGAGCTTGAGAGGCATGTATCTACCTGTTCCTTCATTACCAAATTCGTCCCGCGAGAAGAATACATCAAGCACTTCACCATGATACAATAATATATTTTTCCTATCAGCTGCAAAAACATCCTTTAATGAGCGAATTTTTGAGAGTAATTCCTCTGAAGTAATCTGTTCAAATGGCAATCCAACAATCCTTACACCTTCATATTTTTCTAAAGTAGCTGTATTTGAGAGTATCGTTATCTCGTCTCCAAAATATAACCCTTCCCCATACGAATCCTTGTCGTGGTTACCAGGAATTATGATTGTATCAAATCCTGTATTAGAAAAGATACTTCGTATACCCGGACGGAGGGACTCGGCATCGATACCACTATCAAAAAGGTCGCCACTTATAATGAGAAGGTCAACATTCTCATCCCTGGCGACCCGAACGATAGTCTTAAGGGCATCCCATCGGCTGTCCTTTTCAGTTTGGAGATGAAGGTCTGCAGTATGAAGTATTCGCATAGGTTTTTGTTTTTTGGACGCAGATTTGTCAACGGATTACACGGATTAAACTGATTATTTATTTCAAATTGTAGGCACAAATTCAATTTGTACTGTTGTCTGCACGGTTAATTTATTTTTTTAACAGGGAACTAAAGAGATTGCTTGCCCGCCGTCAGGCAGGGAAGAGATTTTTTTCATACATATCTTTATTTCTCTTATGTTGGAGACACTTCGTGTTCTCTTCCGATCCCTGTTAATTTAGTTTTTTCAACAGGGAAGTTAAGAGACCGAAAGAGAACTCTTTATTTATCTGCGTTCCCAAAATGAAATCAGCGTAAATCAGCGTCTACACTGCAAATTCTGATACTATCTTCCCACCGCTTGTGAGGCACGAGTATCTACAGCCATACCTTGAGCATATACAAATTGAATCTCTAGCATCTAGTTCCTCTGTCAGATACATATATACTATATCTGCACCGCATTTGCAGGGTGAAAATACCTCCAGTTCTACCCCACATTCAGGGCAGAGAAAAGTAACAATCTCTCCCTTTTTCATACTTTCGTCCATTACCTTTCTATTGTCACCCTGGTACGGTGAGAGACTGACCATTACCTTACCCTTTTTTCTCTTTGCAATAAGATTTATCGCTCTATTGCCGTTCCATATTTCTTCTCCCCTTACAAGGTTGTGACCATTCTTGCAGTATACCTGTGTTATGAGAATCTTCTTCTCTTTCACTACAACCTTCGCCTTTGCAGGAAAGGTTACACTTTTCGGAAAGATAAGTCTTCCTTCTTTATCAAACCTTTCTTCCATTTGCCCCCTGAAAAAATTCTATTGTAACTATTATAGCATAAAAACTGTTATAAGTCAAGAGATTTCTGGTGCGGGAATTCCGAAACGGGGGAAAATGGGGATAGCGACCATTTATTTACCCCCTTTTTGGTCTTCCTATCGGCATTGGAATCAGTGCTCGTCCTAATAATTTCTCTAATCCCTCTACAAAAGATTTGCTCCCTGCAGGACGTCCTGTATGAGACAATGGGGCCAGATCTTTAATTTTAAATTTTCTTCTTGACTTATTCTGAAATATATGGTGTAATGATGCTATGACAAGACCTTTGCATGTGTGCGTGTAGACAAGGAAAATTTATCGGCACTGGTCGGTCACCCTTTAGGGTGACGAATATCGGCACTCTGAAGAGTGCCCCACCAAGGGGTGCCAAAAATACTAACGACTATAATTTCCTGTACGATTAAAAATAAACATCAGTGTTACAATCGGGGTATATAACTCGTTGAAATAACAAATTTTTGGTGCAGGCTGAAGCCTGCGGATAGGAGTACCAAGGTACAAGGTAAAGAAGATGGGGTCAGGATCAACTATTTGATTTCCCTGATTATGGTAGAACAAAACAAAAAATGTAAGTGAGACTTGTAAGTTCTTATATGGTAGAGGGTTGGAAGATGTTGATTTTTTTGTAAATTTTTGGGTGCGTATCTAAAAATGGGTGCATTTTTACCTGAGTTTTGATGCATTAGTTCTTTGAGAATATTTGATCCAGTTCAAATTGGATGTATTTATACCCACTAATTCTAGCGGACTTTTGCCGTTTCTGGTTTTGTTTCTTGAGCAAGAGAATTTCTTGAAACGATAGTGCATTATAGGCAGCTTAAGTGAATTATAAGCTGTATCTGTTCTTTGATAACCGTCCATAGCCTTAAGTTTCCTGTTGAGCTGTCGAATAATGGTCTCTGCAATATTATTGTCTCGAGGCATTCCAGGATGTAGAAAGTGTTTCGTCAGGTTTGGGAATCTCTTGCGGAGTAAGTTTATTCTTTTTGTCAATCTGGCATCTCTAAACTGTGCTTTATTTCTCAATAAATAGTTCAATGCTCTTAACACAACAGTATAACTCTTGGTATAGGCAATGATATGAACTATTTTGAGGAGATTCTCGCTCCAATACTTGTTTCTTCCGGTATATCTGTACTTAATATAGAACTCTGTAGTATCATAGTAATGTCTATTGCAATACTGATGAGGAATTCCATGTAGAACCCGTCTAAGAACACCAATGAAAGACGGCAAAAGATCACTCACTACACCCTTAAAGGGATACTTGATGATATCCCTGATTACCAGTATAAATTGCTCTATGGTGGAATCATCCTCTATCTCAACCAGATCGAAGTGGATAATATCAAATGTTCCTATATCAATAGCTAGAAGCAAGAAGCATTCTCTACCTTTGACATAGATAGACTTTTCGTCAAGAACCAGGTAGCCCGACCATCTGGGTTTCAGTTCTCGAGCAACTTCAACAGGAGTTTTGCAGTTTTCGCCGAACTTATTGAGAATGAGAAAGAGCTTATAAGCACTCAGCCCAAGTTGCCTTGAGCAGGCTCTATAACTTGCTTCAGCATCGAAATATAACTCGCAGAGTCTATAAATGAGCGACTTTTCAATTCTGGCCTTGCGTTTGGGTGTAAACGGTTTCTTACATTCATGACACCACCAACGATGAAAAGTTGTTCGTGTTTTGCCAAGCGATGAAAACCTTTGGCGAGAGCGAATATCGTGTTTTTTGGTGTTCTTTGAACCGCATCTTGGACAACGTTTTCTTAACATTTTTCCCTCCAATTTTTGTTAACAAATTATTATAGCACTTAACTGGAGGGAAATCAAGAACTTATTATGTCAAAGAGCACCCATTTTTAGATACGCTCCGAAAAAGTTACAAAATATTTAATTTATGCTGTTAGATAAGTAAATTAAGAGAACAAAAAGACAAATGTAAACCCACAAAAATCAGTGGAAATTTAATCTCACATTAAATATACCCAAATCCTGCAAGTCCAGGGGTTCGTTGAGAATTCTCACAGATTATACATTTAAGTTTTCAATAGCAAGGCCAAAGCCTAAAGGCTATCCGCCCAAAATAGTGAGTATAGGAAATAAGATCAGGAAACACAGAATGGACTTGGGGTTATATCAAAAGGATATCGCAAGGTTTATAGGGGTATCAACTTGTACTATCCAGTATTGGGAAACAAACAGATTTAAACCTTACAATTCCCGCATGCCAGCAATTCAGAGATTTCTTAATGTAAAAGAGCCAAGGCAGGTTCTAAAATGACTGCCCTGATAGCAAAAGGTATTTAGGACAACAGGCTCGGTGCATATGAAGTCCCGCCAACGACAGGATTTTTCACTTTACATATGCACCGTGTTAGATGAAATTGCCCCCAGTCATAGTTTGTTATTACTTTAATATTTTAACAATATCAGTTTCTTCGTGCCCGTAAACTCATCTGTTGTTAACTGATAGAAGTACTTACCACTTGCTACCCTTTTTCCTTGTTCGTTTCTACCGTCCCAGATTGTCTCATATCTACCTGCAGATTTTGTGTCATTAACAAGTGTTCTCACAACTTCACCAAGAGTATTATATATCTTCAGTTGCACCCTTGATGTAGTTGGGATAGTATACTCAATCCTTGTCTGATAGATAGATGGATTTGGTATACTCTGGGAAAGGAGACTAACAGATGGAACAGTTGCCTCACCCCCCTTCACACCGGTATAACTGTCATAGGTTATAGAGACATCATCAATGTAGAACTCGTAGCCAGGAGCATCACCCGCCACAAATGCAATGTGACCCTGTGAAAGCCAATCGCTGAATCCTGTTATGGTCCCCGAATATTCCTGCACTCCGTCAACCCAACAGGTAATAGTAAAGTTATTTCCCGGACCGCTTATCTGTAATTTATAGGTGTGATAGTTGTGGTCGCTAAAAGCATTCTGGACAATACAGATAACAGAGTCACCTTCGGGTGTCCCATCCCCTATAAGAAGCGTAATATCATTCATTCCAAGAAAAAGACCATATCCATATAAAATGTAATGAGTCGGATTAGTATAACGCACAGCGATGCCTATAAACCTATTCCCTGTGCCTGATGCCCATTTTGCTTTGTATTCAATCGTTAAGTCAGTGGCTGCTCCAATAGGTGCGCCAATCGTAGGCCAAGGATTATCATAAGTAGTAGTAACATGGAGCGCTGAATTATCTATTTCCCATACTGGTATGTAGAGACTAAGATCTAACCATCCGTAGAAGTTTCCATCATTGAAATCATCACTAAACTCGCCTGCCATAACAAATCCTGACACCGACAGGAATGCCGCTAAAAACAATCCAATCCTTTTCATTTCTCCTCCTTTTTAATTGTCTACAAAAATGTCGTCCAAAGACAGATCTCCAAGGCCTCAAATAGCAGAAAATTAATGTTACTAACTTTTTATTTTTGTCCTATTGTTATTTTAGGTGTCTCTATTATAGATTATAATAAAAAACGGAGGAAAAGTCAAGAAAAATTTTGGTTGAGTATTTGAGATTATACTGGAGTTAACTAGTGGAGAGGATCAGAAGTGTTAGTTGAGAAGATTTTTAATCTTTCTGGGCTTCGGTTGTTGGGAAAAGGACGGACAAAATTGTGAATCATCTCATGTAGAGTGAGGTTCGATTATGCTGGTGTTATAGACGCAATTTAACATCAGTAGAATTTGAGATGGAGAAAGAGATTGTGAAGATATAACGGTCCGCAGATCACCTGCCGCCGACCTTCCTAACCAAAACCTGATAAATTGCAATGAATTAACTTAACCCATAAAACTTCCAAAATTGCGCCAGCGTAAGGCGGTCAGATGCAACCGCTGGTTAGGATGCCCAAAATTAATTATTATTATCGTCGTATTTTTCAAATTTCCGGAATAAATCACGGTCTTCTTCCCAATCGCCAGAGTTTATATTCCTTTCACCATCGTAGATTATATATGAATGCGGTGCGTCGTAGAAATAAAGATCGCAGAATTGAAGCATTGCACTGCCACTCAGACCAGCATATAGTATTAATTGCCCTCTTGCTCTAAGTGGATGGTTAATTATTTGGGCCGCTCCTTCAGTAGATTTAACATAATTTTTCCCCTTGTAGGAGAATTTATCTCCATTGAACTTAATTTTAAAGTTATTCTTAAAACGCTTACTGATTTTATTAGTTACGGGTCGACCAAAGAGTATCACACATTCAGTATTTAGATCTTTGTCGGTTACAGAAGTGTCAGATTTAATAATCTCAGAACTCAAACCAAGATATTCATTATTGAACCGTTCGGCTGCAGTTCTGTTGGCCTCTGATTCCGATGTTGTTCCGTATATCAAGGTTATATTGGGATAGCCATCCCAAAAGCACGAAAGCTGTAAGGGCATTGTTTGAAGTTTTAAAATGTCATTATTTGGATCTACCCTCAGTGTTATGGGTTTGTTCGCTGTTTGAAACTCGAAATCAGCAATCCTGTCCTTCTGCCAAATTGTATATAACTCTGGACCTTTTTCTGTTGCTAAAGAAAATTCAACTGGCATCTTAAAAAACGAGCTGCCGGATTGAATTAATTGTCCCTTTATTTTCCAACCATTTCCTTCTTTTTTTAGAGTAACTCCATCAAGTTTTAAATGCGGCAATCCATTTGTTTTTTCCCATTGTTTAAAAAACCATTCAAGTGATTCCCCATAAATATTACCCGCCATCTGAATAAACCGAGAGGTCTCGACAGGCCTGGATGAATTCGTTCGTAATTCTTCATACTCTTTTGAAAGTTGGGAAAACTTCTCATCGCCCATGACTTTGCGAAGCATATGGCATACAAATGCATCATATTCGTATTGAAGAGAACGTGTCCAAATTGACTCGCTATACATCTTTGAAAACTCGGTATCTCTATTAGGAATAGCCCTCGTATAATAGTCCATTTTCCCTAAAATCGTCTTTCTAAATTTCGCGAGTTTTTTATTACTATTATCTTTTTGAAATACTTTTTCAGAATAATCTGACAGAGCATCGGCAGGGAATGGATCTAAAGTATGGTAAACTCTGCTGATCGCGCTCTGAATTTTTCCTATATTCCATACCGCAGAAAGCAAACCATCTACTCTACCTTCGTAGATTGGCACCCACTGAAAACCATAACCATCATGGTGCTTCTGTGGAATATTTGGTCCCAAATGGATATCACGCCCCTTACTCATAATCACCTTTTTGTTACTTAATCGGCCAAATTCTCCAGTCATCGCAGGGATCCAGCCGTAATCTGGGAGATAAAATTCAGCCCACATGTGAGGACTCATCCCATGATGTTGTGCACCTGCAAAGCCGTCATCAGTTAATACTGTATCTAATTTTGAAAACATCTTAGAAATTCCTTTATTTCTGAAGGGAACCCATCCGATTCTGCCATAAACGGATCTCGCTGGAATTCCTACCGAACGACATAAAGCGATAAACAGTGCACTGTATTGTCCGCAAGCGCCCTCGTAATGCTCCTCACCTGTCTTCTTGTCCACAACAGGAAAATCTAATAGGCACTTAGTTCCTGACCCTCTCTTGAGACGATGGCTCTTGTAGCGCATTTTTTTTCTAACAAACTCATGAATCCTCTTTGCTTGCAGATATGGGTTCCTCTCTTCTCCTATCGCTATTTGTGCTAATTTTCTCACCTTTGGTGTGATGTTAATGATATGACCACTTTTCGTATATAACTTATACAGTTCGCTCGTTTTATCGTAAGGTTTGACCATTGCGGTATCAACCATTGCATGTACTTCGTAGGATTCAAATCTGTATTTTGCTGTAACAACGTATGAGGAACTTTCGGGATATTCTCCAAAATTCCAGTAAAAGATCTTATTCCCATATTCCGGGTCAGTGTACTTATTTTGAGGTTCTGGCTCAATTGATACTATTTTAACATTCTTCTGTGAATCCCACTCCCGAGGAATCGGAATCCAAACTTTAAGATCTCTGTCTCTGTCAATCTTTGCAGGATCGGGAACCAGCTCAAAGGAGTAGTCAACGTTGTACACCCGCGGGTTCCTATAAATGACACCTGCCTGATCAATTGTAGCATCATTATTATCACCAGTTTGATCAATCGCAACCTGATTATTATCACCAGCCTGAGTAACATTACTATTATTTTGAGCAAAACCCAATCCCGCGAACACAAACAGGAAAAGAACAGCTATTGCAAGAATTAAAGATTTCTTGTACCACATAAGAAACCTCCTTTGTTGAATGGGTAAAGGTTAATAATTAAATTGGTTTTAGACAGTTTCCCTTCTGTTCGGAGATGGGGTCAGGCTGAAAAATAGAAATAACTA
>DAOUSS010000057.1 GCA_030627085.1 Candidatus Stahliibacteriota bacterium
CCACTACGATTCTGGGATGAGGTGGCACTGATACCTCTCTATAGTTTGTAGCATCTGTCGAGATGGAGACAACTATACCTCTGTCAGTAACGACAACATCTACATCCTTTACAGTCGCAGGATAGACTCGGCCAGCAAGAAAGATCTCAAAACCAGTTTTCGTCTTTTGTATCTTATATGGCCTCTTTCGCTTCAAATCCAATACAACCCTTGCGATCTCCGGCTTAAATTGTCCTCCCCTTACAGCAATGAGGTCTCCTTTTCCGACATCTATTCTGTTCTTGCCTACACGATATTTCGATCCCGGGAAATCCACTACGATTCTGGGATGAGGTGGCACTGATACCTCTCTATAGTTTGTAGCATCTGTCGAGATGGAGACAACTATACCTTTATCAGTCACATTAACACCTATATCCTCTATAATCGCAGAATATAGCCAATTAGTAAGCAGGAAAAGAAAAAAACCTACTGTTGCTGTCGTATATTTATTCATTTTCCTCCTGCTTGTGTAGCCTACTTTGTTATAGTGTAGGCTGAAACTACAAAAGATGCCTGCAGAGTCACATCCTCCAAACCTTCTTTTTTATGCGAGGATACATGCAGTTTCTTCACCTTGAGCAACCTTGGAAAATTTCCAATATCTGATAGGAATCTTCCAAGTTGGTGATAACCACTGCGCACATTGAAACTGATAGGAATCTCAGTACAGAATCCTTGTGAGACGGGAGTTTGAGGTTTGAATCGCATAATCTCTACTCCGCATTGCGTGCCAACTCTGGCAATATCTTCTAAAAGATTTGGAACATCCTTCTCCTCAGGCAGGAATATTTCAATTCTTGCTCTTGTTGTAATAAGGGAGTCGTATTCTCTCTGTAACCTTTTGAAATCTTTCAGACTCTCTATTGCTACATTCAACCTCTTTTCAAGTCTTTTATACTCACTGACTAAGCTTGAAAATTCCTTCTGTCTTGGAGGGTAGATTATGGTAAAAAATACAAGACAGACGACACCAACTATCACAACTGTGGCTATTATTTTATCTCTCAACATCTCATTCAAGATGTCTCCTTTCTACCTGTCGCCTGCCTGCCGGTAGGCAGGGTAGACAGGTTTACTATTTGGAAGGAGTACCCCACTCCAGACAGATTGGAAATAACTTAAATTCTTCACCTGCCTTGAGGGTAATTCCTCCTCCAAAATCATAAAACCATGCTCCTTTAACACAGAATACTCTGACATCAGCATAGTAGCGATAATCATATCCGTCACAATATGTGTGTCCCAGATATACGGGGATACTGAATTTGCCAAGCGAATCAGTATAAGCCATAATATCAGGACCTATATACGGCACACCAGATTCTTCATCACTCTCAACCCAGACCTGCACACTCTCCACCGGGTCGGTAAAATAGCAATCTGTATATACCCATACAGTATCAATAAATACAGAATCGGTATAAACAACATGTCTATAAACTTCTCCTGATAAAATGGCGTTGTCAGGGTCGTCTGCCTTCTGCTCACAGCCCAAAAGAGGCAAAAGGCAAAGCAGAAAGACAACCACTTTTTTCTTCATCTCCTCTCCTCTGATAAAGAACACGAATTCCATTCACCCCGTTAGATAGCATCCCATTAGATAGCGAGCATTTTACCCTGTTAGATAGACTTTGTCATCTAACGGGGCGAGCGGGACAAGAGCATCTAACGGGGCAGGTATACGAATAGCACGAATTTTTAATTTACAATTCTTTTATATTCTACCTTTTTGCCTCCAAAGTTGAGCAATATGCCCAACTTCAAAGAAGTAGCCTTTAAATATGAGAAAAGCTGTGCCTCAAAGATTTTATTTAACTCGGATACAGCCTTTAACTCCAGAATTATCTTGCCCTCAACAACCATATCTAATCGATACTCACCTATCTTTTCACCTTTGTACCAAACCTCTATGAGTTTTTGTCTCTCATATTTGATATTTCGGTTCCTGAATTCTTTCGCCAACGCTGACTCATAAATACCTTCTGAATACCCTGGACCAAGTGTATTGTGCACTTCAAACGATGCCTCCATAATGCCGTAAGACAGGTCTTTATAAATGATCTCCTTATCTATTCGTGCAGATTCGTTTATTTGTGCCATTTGTGTTATATAAATTAGGATGGCTCTTATTCCGTAAAGGTTGCTTTTATCTCAAACTCTGTAACCTTCACTTCTCTAATCTCGCTCATTTGTGTATATGACAATTCCACACCCGAGAAGTGGGGGGAGCTTTCAAGTCTCTTCAAAAATTCCGATGCGCCGAGATTCGACTCGGTTACTCCCTTTATGAGAACACTGAAACTTTTTTCACCATCTTCTTCCTCTTTCAGAAGGGTAAGCCAGGTATAAGGTGGTAATATCCTGTTTATCTCGTCTATAAACTTCACCCTTGAACATTGTCCCTCCTTAAGGTCCTGTACAATCTGAATCCTCTTTGTAATTTCTCTTCTCTTATTTTTTAAATCTTTCAGTAGGGCTGCCCTCTTCATTACACTCCCCTCCTGGGCTTTCAGTGTTTTTATGGTTGCTTTTGTATTAGTGATATTAAGCCCTGCTGTGACGTATAGTAATAGACAGATAACAACTGTCACCCCACCCGCCAACAGTGGAAAACCTCCCTTCAGGGTCGTAACAATCTTATTCGCCTCCTTCGGTCTCAGTTCAAGTGGCAGAAGATTCACACCCGCTTTCTCCAAACCTGTAATGGCAAGTCCTGTGGCTATATTAAATCTGCTGGCTAACTCCACGGTTTCTTTGGAAGATATGCGCTCAAACGGATTACCAATCTTGCAATCAACCCCAATACCACTCTCGAAGGTATCCCTCAAGCCCGGGATAGTAGCACCCTCTCCCATAAGGATAATCCCTTCACACTTTACATCCCCTGTCCTTAGAAAATTTGCTGTCTGCTGTACAATACTACGGTTATTAGTGTTTATCGTTTTTGCAATTTTCTTTGTTATAGCCCCTTCACCAAGGAGAATTGGAACTACCTCGTTAACGGTTATCGCGTGCTCTCTTGCAATATCCTTCAGGTATGTATCAACTCCTATTCCGATATCAACATATTTCTCAAAGACACCATCTCTTATCAAGACCATATCAGTTCTATCATCGCCGATACTCACCACCATATAGATTCCCTTTTCAGGAACAAGCTTGTTTAAACGATAGAGTTCTTCAATGACTGTAGGAACAGTGCTTGCTATTACAGGGGTAAGACCCGCCTCCTGCACTATTCCAAGGATAGAGTATATCTTCTCGCTCTTCACCGCCGCCACAACAACTTTATTGAGAGTACCTTTCAATGGTATGACATCAAAGCAAACATCTTCAATATTATATGGTATGTTTGCCCGTGCTATGTCTTTTTTCCTTCTTGAAAGTTCCCTTTCTTTCAGTTCTGTCTCCACGGGCTTAACAAGAATATCCCTGCCTGATAGCACCAAGGCAACTGATTTCTCTTTAGTCTCGCACTCCTGCACAAACGAACTGAGAACATCAACAAGGGTATCTGCGTCCATAATCTCTCCATCTACAATCACATCGAGGGGAAGTTCCTTTGTCCCGATTTTCTTCAGGTTATATTCACCAAGAGTTTGCTCGATTTCAACAAGTTTTATAAATCTACTCCCAATATCAAGACCAAGTATCCTCTTGGGTGTGTAAAAAAGAGGTTTTGTTAAAACTTCTTTCATCCTCTTAATACCTATTTTAATATCCATCTTCCTCCTCCATACCTATTCCAAGTATTTCTCTAGCAAGTGACAGGGTTACCTCTTCCCCTCTGTATTTTGCAAAAGTGGTCACCTTATGAAGCATGCCTATAAGTGCCCTTACATTGCTTGCTTTCTTTGCTATAAACTCTACAACATCGTCGGGGAGTTTCGTATCCCCTGCCCGCTTTTTCAAGATCGCCATCTTTGACTCAAACCCGGGCGCCGTCATCTCTGCTACCACTCCTGATGCAAACCTGGATGTCAGTCTCTTCATAAGGGCTGTTAGTTTTTCGGGTGGTCTGTCACTGGTCAAACCTATTTGACACCTCCGATGGCGCAGAAAGTCAAAGATATGGAAGAACTCCTCCTGTGTCCTCTCTCTTCCTATAAGAAACTCTACATCATCCAGAAGTAGAACATCTATTGAACTATATCTATCCTGAAATTCCTTCAATCTGTTTTCCTGCATGGCCGTGAGAAGTTCATTCACAAATCTCTTTGTAGCCGTGTAACAGAAACTCCTCTTGCCTGGATTATTCTTTATATAGTTCCCGATTGCATTGAGGAGGTGCGTCTTTCCAAGTCCAACATCACCATATATAAACAGTGGATTGTAATCGTCATTGTACGTTTTGGCAACTGCAAGAGCAAGTGAGTATGCAAATTCGTTTCCACTCTCGACAACAAAGTTTTTAAATGTAAACTCCTCAAGGAGAGGAATTCCCCCCATGGTCCCCACAACCGGGAAAAAAGTAGCCTCTTCGGTTCCTCGTCCCGCATAATATACTTCTATAGCTCTATCTATCTGGCTTCTCTTACTCGCAAACGGCAGTATCTCATAATCGGTAATTTGGGAAATAACCTTCAATATATTTGAATTAAGCGGGTTTAACATTGAGATGGCAAGGACGTTTTTCGCCTTCCTGACGGGTATAATAAAGAACCTCCTTGCGAACCAAGCAGGGATAACCCTTACTGCATCTTCATCTATTTCCAATTTATCAAGGTCAAGAAACCTGCAGTCCCAGTCACTTATAAGAAATTCAAACCATTTATCCTCATCAATGGCGCCAATCTCAAAAAGACAGATTTCGAGTTCCCTACCCTCGTTTCTCTGCAGCTCAAGCGCCTTCTTAAATTGTAAATCGGATATAAGCCCTTTCTCTTTTGCCTTATTCCAGATATTCTTTTCCATAACCAAATTCCCAAGAAATATCAAATAAAGGCACAACCACGAAGTTCACAAAGAAATGGTTGATCGTTACTCGTTGTTCGTGGTTCGTTATTTGTAATCTGAAATCTGCAATCTAAAATTCTGGTCTTCTTGGTGCCTTTGTGCCTTTGTGGTGAAATTCCCTTTCATCTCTGTTCTCTTAACTGGTGTATCTTCTTCCCAACATCCCTATAGTATATATCCCTTATATAAGCCTCTTCATACATCTCAAGCGCCTTGTCAAACATTTTTATTTTCTCATAAGCGGTGGCGAGGTTATAATATAGTCTGGCAGATGTGGAAGAAAAATCGTTTAATATTTTTATCGCCTCTTTAAACTCTTCTATTGCACTATCTGCTTCTCCTGTCTCAAGGTATAAAAGCCCGAGCAACTCCCTTGCCTTCACAGGATTCCTGACACTCCTCTTTGCTTTTTCAAGTTCCTCTTTGGCATATTCCACCAGTCCCATCTCTATAAAGACTACACCGAGGGCAAGTGGGTCCTGCCCTTTTACCTGCTTTCGTGAGATCTCAAGTTTAAAAATATCGTCCTTTATCATAATACAGAAAAATACCAAAATATAGCCACAGATTAAAATATTTTTTCTAATCAGTGAAATCTGTGGCTCATTTTTGACTTTTTTACATTTTGATATTTGTTTTATACTCAGCTATATAGTCTGGTTATATTCTTGTCAATTTCACTCTTGTCAGCAACTATTGGTATGACTTTAAGTCCTGTCTCCTGCTCCACTGTAGATATGGCATCTTTATCAAAGGGGTTTGCCATAACAACAACTATATATCTTTTATCAGACTTAACAGGCACGAGAGAATATCTCTTCGCTGTATTCCTTGAGATAAGATCCAGCATGCCTACTTCTATAGTTTCCTCAAAATCAAATAATGAAAAACCTAATATTCTGACAAGTGTCTTGACAATTTCTGTCTCTCCCAGGTATCCAAGTTGAATCAGGTTCTCCTCTATGGTCCCCCTTTTCTCCCACTGACGCTCCATCGCCTCATCAAGATTATCCTTTGAAATGATTTCTTCCTTTAAGAGTAAATCTATAAAACGAGTTTTTGATTTATGCGGTAACATATCTCATCTTTTCCCTGGCAGTGTCAAGATACGCTTTAATTTCTTCGGTTACCTCGCGAGGGATTCTCCAATTCTCGATTATATAGAAGATTCTTAATGCAAGATGGGGTTTATGGCTCTCAAGAAAACATAATCCCAAGAGTTTCATCGTCTTTATATCGTCCGGTGATTCTTTAAGTTGCTGCTGTAATACACCTATTGTCTGCTTGTAAAGTTTTAGATTTCTATAAATCTTTATCTCCTCGTCTCTATCCCTTTTATATCCCTCATTAACACACTCCTTTATAGATGCTACGACAGACAATAAAAACTCCTTCTCCTCCTCTGTTATTCCCTCTTTCTTTATCTCCAAGAGCTTGTCCACTGCCTCCAGTTGAATGCCCACCTTGATGTATATGTTTTTTACCCTTTCATAAAGGAGTTCATGACTTGCCAGAAGCGTGAGCATCTCCTCATATTCATTTATGAACTCCCTAAGGTATTCAAGTGTAGAATCTTCTTTCAGATATATATTAAACCATCTTATCGCCTCAAACCCGAGGTTAAGTTTTACATTCAAGTGTGCCAGTCTGAAATACAGGTCAGGTCTCTCCATACCATGTCTCAGCATCTTACTGCATACGGCTGTTCCGTTCTCATATAACTCACTCTTTATATAGAGATCTATTGCTCTCAGATACTTCTTTGTGGCGGTAGCCTTATTTCCCTTCTTCATATACATATCGCCGAGTCGGTTGTATATATCACCGCTCTCTTCACCCCCATTGATGAGGTCTTGGTAAAGGGAAATTGCTTCATCCCACTCCTTTTTCAATGTATGCTTCTGTACTTCTCTCTCTATCTTTTTCCTATCCACCATAGAAATATTAAAAATCAAATAAGAACATAACCACAAAGGCAATATTTAATTAAATTCCCAATTACTAATTTCCAATTTCCAACAAAATTCCAAAATCCTAATATCAAATCAAATTAACTGCGATTCATATTTTTGATATTTGTCATTTTTTTGGATATTGGTAATTGGAAATTTGTCATTTGATTTGTGTCTTGGTGGTAAGCAATTCCGTAGGGGCGAACTGCTGTTCGCCCGCGGTAAATTGCTTTTAAATTGAAGCTTCTTTCGGTGATAATCAGTGTCGTTCAGTGTTTAATTATCATGTTTATTATCCTTTCTCCCCAGAGGGCAGCGATAAATGCGCCTATTGAGAGAAAGGGACCAAATGGCACCCTCTTCTTTCTCATCGGTACACTCACCACTACCCCGACCAATGCTCCAAAGAAGAGTGTCAAAAGCGCACCTACGGGACCGAGAAATGAGCCTATCATCCCTAAGAGCTTTATATCACCGCCTCCCATCGCATCCTTCTTCAGAAGCAGTTTTCCGATAATGGCAACTATATACAGCAACCCCACTCCCACTGCAATCCCGATACCGCTTTTCACTATCGATATGGTCCAGAAGCTAAGGACAAGTCCCATCCCCATACCGGGTAGTGTGAGAATGTCTGGAATCTTTTGCGTATCTAAATCCATAAACGAGACCGCTACGAGCATCGAGAAGAGAATAAGCAGCGAGAGTGTCTTAATACCAATGCCATATCGAGTGAATGTGGAGAGGAAGAGGATTGCCGTAATCAGTTCAATCAGTGGGTATCTGATTGGGATACGAGACTTGCAGAACCTGCATCTGCCCCCAAGGAGAATATAGGACAGGATTGGTATATTATCATACCATCGTATTCTCTGTCCACACTGTGGACACCGCGAACAAGACAACCCTATCGGGAGTTTTCTGGGTAGTCTGTATACAATTACACCGAGGAAACTCCCAAAACAGGCACCCAAAAGAAAAAATACCGCCATAGCAACTAACAGAGGTCAAACCTATCAGTCATAGGTGGTCCATATACCCTCTGGGCTTGCCCACACAGAATCACCGGGAGAATCCTTGACACGAATTTTTACCGTAAAGGAATCAGTAGCAGGGCGGGTGTACAGGAATGAGGCAGCTTCTCCTGTTGCTAATGACCCTGCTGGA
>DAOUSS010000050.1 GCA_030627085.1 Candidatus Stahliibacteriota bacterium
TGTCATGGTAGATCAGGTAAACAGGCAATAAAGAACGCCCTTCAGCTTGCGATAGAATGCAAAAGGCGTGATATAAACCATATCATTGAACAGAAATTGGGGGTAAACCAATAATAACAAGGATGGGCTATGAAACTCGTAAAACCTGATGAAATGAGAGAAATAGATAAAAGGGCTATTGAAGAGGTAGGCATTCCCAGTATTGTTCTTATGGAGAATGCGGGGAGAGGAACAGTTGATGAGATAGAGAAGGAATTTGGCTCTGTTGCATCCAAAAAGATGGTTGTAGTATGTGGAAAGGGAAACAATGGGGGAGACGGTTTTGTTATTGCGAGGTGGCTTATAAAGAGAAAAGCGGGTGTTACGGTTTTTCTGATTGGTAAAGAAAAGGATATAAGTGGAGATGCCCGTATCAACTTAGAGATTCTTCTCAAGATGGATACTGAGATAAAAGAGATTATTAATAAAGACGGACTTTTGCTCTTGAGTAAATCACTTAATAATGCAGATATTGTTGTGGATGCGATATTCGGAACAGGATTTAAGGGAACGATTAAAGGTATAGCAAAAGATATAATAGAGGTCTTAAATTGTGCAAATCTTCCTGTTGTCTCCATAGATATACCCTCAGGCCTCAATGCAGAGTGCGGAAGCGTAGAAAATGTGTGCGTAAAGGCGACTCTTACCTGCACTATGTGCCTCCCTAAAAGAGGTCTTTATCTATATCCGGGAAGAATGTATCGTGGTGAGCTACGAGTAATAGATATTGGCACTCCACACTCCTTATTTAATAATGTGGTGGTTGAATTGACAGATATATCCCTTGCGAGCGCAATTTTACCACAGAGACCCCCGTATGGACATAAAGGAACATTTGGAAAAGTGCTTGTTCTTGCTGGTTCCCCGGGATTAACAGGTGCTGCTACCCTTGCTTCTCTCTCAGTCCTAAAAAGTGGTGCAGGGCTCGTCTATCTTGGTGTTCCACACAGTCTCAATAATATACTTGAAGCAAAGGCAACTGAAGCGGTAACAATTCCCCTACCTGAAACCTCAGCACATACATTAAGTAGTTCAGCGATGGGTACCCTTGATACATACATTGAAGGAATTGATGTAATAGCTATAGGACCGGGTGTGGGCGTGCATACTGATACGAGAAAGCTTGTGCTTGAAATAATGGAAACTGCAAATTCACCTGTGATAATAGACGCAGATGGAATAAATAATCTTGACAGAAGTGATTTTGGAAATAACCATTCTCCGCTTGTTCTTACGCCACATCCTGGAGAGCTATCAAGGCTCATAGGAGAAAGCATAGATTACATAGACAAAAACAGGATAGATGTGGCAATCAATCTTGCAAGAGAGTGGAATGTCGTTCTTGTACTCAAGGGTGCACCAACGGTCATAGCATCAGCTGATGGAAGATGTTATCTAAATACCACTGGCAACTCGGCACTTGCGACTGCAGGTTCGGGGGATGTATTGACGGGTGTAATCGCAGGTTTATGTGCACAAAGAACAGATCTCTTGCAATCTGCTGTTCTTGGTGTGTATATCCATGGATTGTCGGGTGACCTTGCCGCAGAAGAGAAGACTGACTATGGCGTTATTGCCGGAGATGTAATGGAAAACATTCCCGAGGCAATAAAGAGGATTGTAGACAAAAGGAAAAAGGATATATGATAGATGTGCATGCCCATATAAATGACCCTGATTTTGACGATGTTCGTTCTTATCCTATCAAAGCTTTCCGAGATAACACAACTACCCCAAAAAGAGATAGAAGATATAACAGATAACAATGCGAGAAAGGTATTCGGTATATAAGAAGTAGTAATGAACATAAAACTTACAATAGAATACGATGGTACAGATTTTTTTGGTTTTGAGATTCAACCAAGAAAACGGACTGTAAGGGGTGAGATTGAGTCTGCTATTTGTCAGATTACAGGGAAAGAGGTAAAAGTTTGTTGTGCGGGTAGAACCGACAAGGGTGTTCATGCAATGGCACAGATTGTCAACTTCCATACAGACTCAAGGCTTTCTCCGGGCGAGTTAAAGAGGGCAATTAATGCGAATCTGCCAAAAGATATCTATGTGAAGGATGCTGTTCGGGTGTCAGATGATTTTCACGCAAGGTATTCAGCAAAGAGAAAGGTTTATCTTTACAAGATGCTTATAGGAAAGTCACCAATAAGAAGAAATTATGTATGGGAGTATAGATTTAAGACGAATATCGATGCCCTGAAAGAAATACTCCCGGTTTTCTGCGGAAGATATAATTTTAAAAGACTTGCAAAAAGGGATGAAGGCATATGTGATATAACGAGGTTTGATATACGGGAAAAAGGAGATGAAATCCAACTCGAGATAGAAGGAGATAGATTTCTGCATAAACAGGTGAGAATGATGGTTGGAACAGCCCTGCTTTTTACAAGGAGTAAGATAGATAGAAAAACAATCATTTGTATGCTGAACGGAGGAGAGGGGATACCCGCGCTTGCGCCCGCAAGTGGTCTCTACCTGAAAGAGATTATTTATTAGAACCTCTTCTGCATGACATTTTCCCATTTTTTAAAATTTTTTTTCAAAAAAAACTTGACAAAAGAGAAAAAAAATGGTATAATCTTATTGTGCAATGCACAATAAGATGAAACTTATAAAAAGATATAAGAATCGTAGATTATACGATACAGATATAAAGTCTGCTATTACACTCTCTGATATTGCTCATCTTATAAGGGATGAAAAGGAATTTAGAGTTGTTGAGAGTGAGACGGGGGAGGATATAACAGGAACTACTGTAATTCAGGTACTTTTGAATGTGGAGAAACGTGCTAGAAGCCTTGGAAAGGTAGTTACCTCAATTAGTAAGACTACCGGGAAAAAGACGGGCAAAATTGTGAATTTGATAATTAAGCACATAAGGTCTATGCTCAGTGTGATGGAGAGAAATCCCGATTCAAAGACAGTAAGCAGTAAGCAGTAAGCAGTACGCAGTGATCGGTAAGCGGTCTATGGTCTTCTGTCTGCGGTCTTCTGTCTTACGTTCATTTTTTGCATTTTGATTTTTAATATTTAATGTAACATCGGGGGGGATATATGTGGGTAATATCAAAAAGAAGATTTGATGTAACAAAATTGAGGTTTCTTCTGAAGAACGCCTTATCCACAAAGCTCATAAGAACAGCGATGGAAACTGACGAAACAGGGAAGACCAATCTTGAGAGTCTGCTTGACAGCTATGGTGAAAAAACAAAACTTTCTCCAGTCCAGAGGATGAAACTGTATCCAATTATAAAGGTGCTTGATATTGTGAAGAAGTCATTTGGAAGGGATACAGAGACATTCAAAAAGGATTTAAAAGACCCTGTAATAAGAAAAATTATCTTGAATTCGTTCAATTCATTGCTCACCTACGGACTTTCTACTCCGCAAAACTTCCATATGCCACTTATGGTTGTATGGAATTATACGAACGACTGCAACCTGCGCTGTAAGCACTGCTATCAGAATGCGGGTCCAGGTGGTGAAAAAAGAGATGAGATGAGTACAGAGGAGAAGATGAGGGTCGTTGATGAACTGCACCAAAATAATGTAGTTACCATTTATTTTTCTGGAGGTGAGCCACTGGTTGCGCCAGATTTTTTTGATATTGCTGAATATGCAAAGAAAAAAGGATTTTATCTCTGTATCGCCACAAATGGTACACTTATGACCGAAAAGAATGTCGAACGGATCAAGAACATTGGGTTTGGATACATTGCTGCGAGTCTTGACGCATCAACTCCTGAAAAACATGATACATTCAGAGGGGTTCCGGGAATGTGGGAAAGAAGCTGTGAGGGTATAAGAAGACTTGTTGATGCAGGCGTTACAACCTGTATTCAGTTTACACTGACAAAAGAGAATTTTGATGAACTTCCAAAGATGTTTGATTTACGAGAGAAACTGGGAGCATACAAGGTTATTGTGTATAACTACATACCCTGTGGCAGGGCGGGCTTTGAAAATGACCCTACCCCTGAACAGAAGGAAGAGGCATTAAGAATTATGTATGAAAAAATAGATGCAGGCTATCATGTAGTGGCAGCAACCGCCCCTCAACTTGGTAGATACTGTAAAGAGAAAAATGCGAGTTCTATGATAATTGCCCATTATGCAGATGTAAAGAGTAAGGAACTCTCAACCATTTCGGATATAGTGGGTGGTTGTGGCGCAGGCAGGGTATACTGTGCGGTCCAGCCTGATGGGCTTGTTACCCCTTGTGTATATATGCCACATCTTGTAGCAGGGGACTTAAGAAAACAATCCTTCAAAGAAATATGGCAGGAGTCTCCCCTTATGGTCTCTCTGAGGGATAAAAGTGACCTTAAGGAAACTTGTGGGTCCTGTGAATACAACGGGGTATGTGGAGGATGTAGAGCAAGGGCATATGAATATACGGGAGACTTGAAAGGTCCTGACCCTGGATGTATAAAAAATAAGGAGGTATACTATTCACTCATTGGAAAATTGAAAAAGCAAGAAAAGCAAAAGAGGGCATAGATAAATTTATAATACACTTACTATCAAGTCATCCATCTTAGAAATTCCTACCAACTTCATCCCGGAATGTAGGGCAAACCTTCAGGTTTGCTTTATCGCAAGGCTTAAGCCTTATCCTACAACCTTAAGCACAAATTGAATTTGTGCCTACAAATGCCCTACGTTGTCGTACAGCTTTATCGCAAGGCTAAAGCCTTATCCTACAACTTTAAGTACAAATTGAATTTGTATCTACAAATGCCCTACGTTGTCGTACAGCATTCGCAAGGTTAAAGCCTTGCCCTACAAGTCTGCGTTAATCTGTCATCCCGCCATCGGCGGGGCGTCCAATTTTTTTCTTGACTTTTCCCTATTTTATGTATATAATAGATAGACATTGCTGAAAGGTCTTCAGTCTGTCGTCTTCTACCGGGGGGTGAAATGAGAGATTTTGCATTAAAGATCAGGGAACGTCTTCCTGCATCCATAAATTATGGGGACGCAAGGATCGTAGAAACAGAGTATGAACATATTCTTGTCAGGAATGGCAATGTAGAGTCTTACACAAGAAACAACGATATTGGATTTGGGGTGAGAACGCTTCTTAACAACGCCTGGGGGTTTCACTCATCAAATAAGATAGAAGAAACGGAAATAGATAGAGTGATTGACAAAAGTCTGGAAATCGCAAAGGCATCTGGTATAGCTAAAGGAAAATCTGTTTCACTCTCTCATTTAAATCCACAGAAGGGAAGATATAAAACAGAGATAGAGAAAGATCCGTTTGATGTGTCTGTTGAAAACAAAATAAATCTTCTTCTTACCGTGGATAGTATACTCTCAAACTATAAAGCGGTGAAGGTGAGAACTGCAAGGATGATTTGTATCAAGGAGAGAAAGATTTTTATGTCTACAGAAGGCAATCTTATAGAGCAAGAGATAGTTCATACAGGTGCAGAGATAAGGGCACTTGCAGTAAAAGAGGGAGAGGTACAAACAAGGTCTTACGGAGACTTTGGACAGGCTGGATACGAATTCATAGAGAGACTTAAACTTCCACACGAAGCCCCAAGGGTTGGTGAGGAGGCAGAGAAACTTCTCAGAGCAAAATCCTGTCCATCTGGCAAGAAGGATATTGTTATATCTGACGACCAGATGGTTCTTCAAGTGCACGAATCTATAGGACATCCAACAGAACTTGACAGGGTTTTTGGCACAGAGGCGAGTTATGCTGGAACGAGTTTCGTGACGCCCGAGAAACTCGGCAGTTTCAAATATGGAAGCAAGTTTATCAATGTTACGGCAGATGCGACAATCAAAAATGGACTTGGTGGTTTCGGATGGGATGATGAAGGCGTTCCTGCACAAAGAATCTATCTCATAAAAGAGGGTATATTCAACGATTACCTCTCTTCAAGAGATACTGCACCACTCATTAGGAGAAGAAGCACTGGTACAATGAGGGCAAGTTCGTGGTCGAGAATCCCGATAATCAGAATGACAAACATAAATCTCGAACCTGGCGAATTTACTCTTGAGGAGTTGATAGACGGTATAACTAATGGACTGTATCTTTTGACGAATAAGTCATGGAGTATAGATGACAAGCGTATAAATTTCCAATTTGGGGTTGAATTTGGATACGAAATAAAAAATGGAAAATTGGGTGATGTGGTAAAGGATGTAACCTATACGGGAATAACACCAAAATTCTGGAATTCCTGTGATGGGATAGGAAACAAAGATTGCTGGAAGATGCACGGCGTTATGAACTGTGGTAAGGGTGAACCCGGACAGTCAATGAGAGTCGGGCATGGTACCGCTCCAGCAAGGTTTAGAGGGATTGAGGTAGGTGTATTCAGAAAATAAGATGATAAGCGTCATAATTCCAACCTACAACAGACTTTTTTCCTTGAAGGATACAATAAAATCACTGGAGGGTCAATCTCTTGATGTGGGTAAGTTTGAGGTCATTGTAGTTGATGATGGTTCGAATGATGGAACATACGAATGGTTATCAGAGTACAGAGGAAGATTGGACCTGAAGTGCGTAAGGCATCCAACAAACAGAGGGACAGCGACTACAAGAAACGATGGTATAAGGACAGCAAAAGGTGATACTATTGTGTTTCTTGATGATGATATGATGGCAGATAGAGACCTCCTCTCTGTATATCTTAATGCCCATCAGGTAGAGGACGGTGTATTCATTGGTAATGTTATATACAAGAAAAATGCAAGAGAAAGAGCGCTCTTGCAGTATCTTTCTACGAGGGGTGTGCATAAAGGCAAAAAGGATTTTACCTGTTTTATAACACAGAATGCATCTGTCAAAAAAAAAGATGCAATAGATGCTGGATTGTTTGATGATTCCATTCCTTGTTTTTTCCAAGGAGAGGATATAGAGTTTGCATATAAGCTATCGCTTTTGAATAAAAGGTTTGTATATATAAAGGAGGCGGTTGCCTTTCATTCCCATACCGTAAATCTACAAAAGGTGCTTCTCGATGCAGAAAGATTTGGTAAGCATATCCTTCCACTCCTTTTGGATAAATACCCTGCTTTTAAGAAAACCTTCAAATTGTATCTTCTGGATCCTGTGCATCTATTAAAGGAACCACTTTCCTTTTCGGTACAAAAATTGATTGTAAGGTTTTCTCTCTATCGGCGTATATATAACCTTATAAGAAGATTGACCATCCTTTTTAACGGGTTTTTTGTCCCATTGATATTCTTTGATTACCTTATATTTTACAACCGTACAAAGTGGATGAGCCAAAGACAATCCTTGTAATTGCATGGGGGGGTATCGGAGATATAGTATGCCTTTCTCCCGCACTTCTTGCGCTGAGAAAAAGATATCATGAGGCAAGAATAGTCATCTTATGCGAGAATAATACTCCCTGTGAACTTATAAAATGTTGGAACGGAGCGTATACATTTTCTATAAAAGAAAAGAAATTTAAGGGATTTTCAGGTAAAATAAGATTGATAAAGAAACTCAGACGATTTTATCCCGATGTGAGTGTAATGAACGCGGTAGGACCATCCTTTCGTTCCGCATTTATCTCCCTTTTATCCGGAGCAAGGATAAGAATCGGTAAAAGTGTTCGCGGGAAGGGATTCTTAAATACAATAAGATTTCCAGAATACAGAATACATGAGATAGATGCAAATTTTGAAATATTTAAATACTTTGGGGTAGAAAGGGCTGATGAAAAACCATTTGTTCAAATTCCTGAAGATTCATTTCTATTCGTGAATAGATGGTGTAAAGACAGGAAAATAACACCGAAGGAGGTTATAGGTATACACCCGGGTGCAAGTGATAGAAATAAGAGATGGGACAAGTTTAGTGAATTGATAAGGTTGTTTGTAAAGGAGGGAGAAAGGTTAGTTATTTTTGGTTCAGAAGATGAGAGAAGTTATATCGAAACTATCGTAAAAAATTGTAGAGAAGGTCTCTCATATCTATCGGATTCTGTAAACGAGCCGTATAACCAGGCCTCGATATTCTCCTTTATAGGCTACCCAATAACCTACGCTGCTGCAATGATAAGTTGTTGTAAGCTTTTTATAGGAAACGACTCTGGACCATCACATCTTGCTTCAGCACTTTCCGTTCCTACAATAACGATATTTGGTCCAACCTCATGGGAGAGAGGAAAACCATATGGAGACAAGAATATAATAGTAAAAAGCAATTTGCCCTGTAGCCCCTGTTCATGGCTCGGAGTGGGGATAAAGTGCAAGTCGTTTAAATGCCTAAAAGAGATTAAGGTTGAAGATGTTTACTGCGAAGCGGAGAAACTTATTAAATGTTGAATGCGAATGAAATGTTGAATGGTTGATGTTTAATGTGAAATGTGAAATGTGTAATGCGTAGGGCGTAAGGCGTGAGGCGTAAGGAGTAAAGTGTAAGGTGATAGTAATAAATGTTAGGTGAAATGTTAAATGTGGAATAATGACTCTAAAACACAATGACACTACGACGCAATGACTTAATTACCTATTAACTTAATAACATAATAACCCAATAACTCAACATAAGGAATGCGTATACTTTTCATAGCGACGCCCGATGTGGCAATCAATAAAGGGGGACTTTATACCCAAATAATCAATAGTAAAAAGTATTTAGAAAAACTGGGTGTAGAAGTTGACCTCTATGATATTTGGCAGCCTCTTAAAGAGGATTACGACCTGATCCATATATTCAGGGCAGATATCTCACTGTATGATACAGTAA
>DAOUSS010000197.1 GCA_030627085.1 Candidatus Stahliibacteriota bacterium
ACTTCTTTGTTTTTGGATACTCCCTCAACCCCTATCATAACATCATTTTCCTTCAATTTTACCACTATTACACCATTTCTCCTGATGTTGCGAAGTTTTTCTATATCTACCTTCTTGGTTATACCAAACTTCGTTGTGATAAAGACAGCCTGAATGTCACTACTGGGAGACATAACACTTATTACCCTGTCATCATCCGATAGACCGAGCAGGTTGTTGATTGACCTTCCACGTGACGTCCTGCTCATTTCAGGTATCTCGTATGCCTTGAGATTGAATGCCTTACCTTTTTCTGTAAATAGAATGAGTTTTACATGATTTGTGGTAGCAACGACCTGCGACACAACATCTTCTGAAGTAAGTTTTATTCCAGATGTGCCATATCCTCCTCTTGCCTGTGTTCTGTAAGTGTCCAACGGGCACCGCTTTATATACCCTCTTTTAGTCAACATAATCACGACATCTGTATTGGGTATAAGGTCTTCCTGGACAAACTCCTCTTCTTCATCTTCTATAATCTCTGTGCGTCTTTTGTCAGCAAACTTCTCTTTCACATCCAGTAGTTCTCTCGTTATTACCTCATAAATTCCCCTCTTTGATGAGAGTATGAGACGAAGTCTCTCTATCTCTTTTATGATCCCCATATACTCATTTTGCAGTTTCTCCCTTTCGAGACCTACCAGTCTTGATAGTTTCATATCAAGTATTGCCTGCGCCTGTACATCTGTTAAGCTGAACCTTGTCATTAGGTTGTCTTTTGCATCTTTTGTCGTCTTTGACTTTTTTATGATATTCACGACCTCATCGATGTTATCTACAGCGATCTTTAATCCTTCTAATATATGTGCCTTCTTTTCTGCCCCTTCCAGTTCGAATTTTGTTCTTCGCTCCACTACGTCGTATCTATATTCAAGGAACGAGGTGAGCATCTCTTTTAGAGGAAGAGTAACGGGCACACCTGATTTGAGAGCAAGAAGATTTACACCGAATGTGGTTCTCATTTGGGTATGCTTATAGAGATTATTTAATATAAGGTCTTCATTTGCCGTCTTTTTAAGTTCAATAACGATCCTCATCCCTTTCCTGTCGGACTCATCTCGCAGGGCAGTGACCGCCTCTATCTTTTTCTCCTTTATGATGCCCGCTATTCTCTCTATGAGGATGGATTTATTTACCTGATAGGGTATTTCGGTTATACATATTGCTTTGCCCTTTTTGGTTTTCTCAACTGTAGCCCTTGCCTTTACCACAACCTTACCCTTTCCTGTAAGCGCATAGTCAACAATGCCTTTCTTTCCAACTATTATCCCGCCTGTTGGAAAATCAGGTCCCTTGATACACGAAAATGGATCAGTATCTGGATCTTCTATAAGCGCAATAAGTGCATCTATAACTTCTCCCATGTTATGGGGAGGGATATTGGTTGCCATACCAACAGCAATACCAGATACCCCATTTACCAAAAGATTGGGGAAAGAAGCAGGCAGAGTAACGGGCTCTTTCAATCTTCCGTCAAAGTTGGGAACGAAATCGACGGTGTTTTTCTCTATATCCCTGAGAAGATATAGTGCAAGTTTCGAAAGCCTTATCTCCGTGTATCTGTATGCTGCTGCAGCGTCACCATCTATTGAGCCAAAATTCCCCTGGCCATCTATAAGCGGATAACGCAGGGAAAAGTCCTGTACCATTCTCGTGATTGCGTCATAGACAGCGAGGTCACCATGCGGATGAAACTTACCAAGGCAGTTATGTGAAAGCATACCATTGGCAATAAACTCATGGGCATTCTCTACCTGAATATCAAAAGTTTTTTGTGCAGAAACCTTTTCTACCTTTTTTACTCTTAAAAAGTATAATCCATTTTGAAAAATTTCATTAAGAGTCTCTGACAGAGGTGACCCTATCTTGTTAAGTTTCTCTCTTATCTGCCAGTTCTCAATCTGTGTTTTGCCAAGATTTTTATCTTTAAGGTCCCTTGAGTATCGTATTTTGCAACCTGTTGGATATTTTATTCCCATCCTGAATTTTTTGCCATCGACTCCTAAATACCAACCAGAATCAATGTGACATCTACTCAGTTCTTCAAAGATTGCCCCGCCGGCAAATGGAATAACATCGTATTTGTTAGATATATATTTGTTTGAAATAATTTCTTTTAATCTTCTACTCTTCTCTTCATCCAAAAGTTCAAGCATAGAGGCCAATAAACCAGCGTTTATCCCTTCAAACTCCACAGAATAAAAGGGATGTTTTCCTCCTACCACTTTACCACAAATTTCCCCCCCTTTTTTTGTAATTTTTGCCTTATACTTCCTTCCGATTATCCCAAAACACTCCAATAGAAGCATCAATCTATCAATCAACCTCTCCGATGTTGAGCCGTAATGAATTGCATTTCTTTTTTTATGGACAGAGCCATCCCCATCTATCAAACCGCTTATAAAAGAAAAAATGACATTTTTGGGTGAATTGAATATCCCTCGCGGGATAAATTTTGTTTCAGCATAAACATTTTCTAAACCAAAAACTGATACAATGTAGTCGTTAATCTTTTCCCTATTTATTCTTAATGAATAAATTGTCTTAAATTTATCACTGTTTTTTTCTTCTATTGTTGCCTTATAACCAAACTCTTTTTCTAAGACCTTTTGGATTTTTTTAATCACCCCCCTTGAAGAAGAACAAAAGCCCACCCTTAGTCCTTTGCCTCTATTATATCCTCTTTCAATCCAGCCATCGGATATTAACTGCCCCAGTAAATACCCTATATTTTCATTCAAGGATAGCGTCTTCCCATTAAGGGATGGAAGGAAAAGATATTCTTTAATATCAGGAAAAACTGACCTCATTACAATATAATCATTTTCTGTAAGTTCTTCTGCCTCTTTCCATTTAAACTCGAGATTTTCGTCTATAATCTTGAACTGCTGGGATTTTGTTGTTGTGTTATAGGAACCATTTTCAAGATGTATCTTAATGAGTTCTCTTTCAGGCATTTCATATAGCTCGGTGACTTGCTCTGTCCCATTCTGGGTATAGACTAAGTCTCCTCTTTTTATATCCTGAATTGGAGTCAGTCCTTTTGATGTAACAACAAGAGTATCTCTAACAAAACACTCACCAACCACAGTCGCAGACTTTTTGAAGGGTTTGTCAGGAGTGAGCCCAAGTTCGTGCATTGCATAAAGAATCCTTCTATGTACAGGTTTCAGACCATCCCTTACATCAGGGATTGCTCTTGATACAATAACGCTCATAGCATAATCTATATATGAGCGTTTCATCTCGTCTTCTATAGCAACAGGTATAATCTTCTCCATAGTTTTTATGATAAAAAGTAACAGAAATTGTATATTTAGTAATTATACAACAAAAACAAGGGATTGTCAAGGAAAAAAGTGCATATAAAATAAAACAGAATCAGGAATTCCTATCTCACTTTTTCCTTGATTTTGCATAAGAAAGTATAAAACACGAATATCACGAATTAACAAATTGCACGAATTTCTTTTGTTTTTGAGATGTTTTTATGTTATTTGTGTGCATTCGATTG
>DAOUSS010000092.1 GCA_030627085.1 Candidatus Stahliibacteriota bacterium
AGGAGACCTTTCCCACAGAAAAACATACATGTTTTATAATCACCAAATTATATTATGGATGTTGCTGTACTTATGAGCGGAGGTGTAGATTCCTCTATTGCAGCCCTTATCCTGAAGGAAGAGGGATATAATGTAGTAGGGGTCACGCTGGATATGCACAAGTTTAGTCGGGAAAACATTAAAAGGACAAAAAAAATTACAAAAAAGATAAAAATACCTCATATTGTGCTTGATGTGAAACAAGATTTCCAAAGAGAAATAATCCAATATTTTATAGATGAATATAAGAATGGAATGACCCCAAACCCCTGTGTGGTATGTAATAGCCAGATAAAATTCGGGATAGCTATGGATAGGTTGAAATTCAACAAGTTCGCTACAGGACATTATGCAAGAATCTCACACGAGAATGGCTGGGTTTTGAAAAAGGGGGTTGACAGGTTGAAGGACCAGTCATATTTCCTTGCTATGATTAAAAAAAACCGGCTAAAACACATTGTTTTTCCTCTTGGAAACCGCAAAAAGGAGGAAGTAAGAATGATGGCAAAGAAAATCGGTGTTCAGTTCGATGAACAGTGCGAGAGTCAGGAGATATGCTTCATAGAGGAGAATTACTTACGATTTCTTGAAAACATTATGCAAACAAAAGAGAAAGAGGGAGATATTGTAGATATGGAAGGAAATGTGATTGGGAAACACAATGGAATATCAGGTTACACAATAGGACAAAGAAAGAGGATAGGGAAACCGGATACCTATCCTTACTATATAGTGAAGATAGATTCACAAAATAACAGGTTAATAGTCGGCGGGGAGAGAGACCTCTATGCAAATATATTGTTTGTAAAGCATCCAAATTGGTTCTCAATACCACCAAATATCCCACTCTCTATGGATATCAAAATAAGATACGGGCAAACCCCGGTAAAGGCGGTTTTCTACCCTGATAAAAACATGGTAAAGTTTCTTTCTCCACAAAGGGCAATAACTCCGGGACAGATCGCTGCATTCTATGCTGGAGAGACATTGTTGGGAGGTGGATGGATATCTTAATTGATTTTTGCTAATTGAAGAAATAACCACCAGGACACCAGAAAGACATGGGGTGATGGGATAGTGAGGTGATGAGTGGTTAGTTTTTTTGATTTTTACCATTGAGTATGTGTCAGGAGGGTATACCGAAGGTCGCCGTAAGGCAACTCCTGACACCACAATAATAAAGAAATCAGAGATAATCAGCGTTCACCCCGTTAAATAGAACTGTTACAAGAACGCTCTGATATTTACCGTTACATTATTTAACGGGGTAAATCTGCGTCCAATTTTTTCTTGACTTTTGTTGAATAATATGTTATAATTTGTACGATAGAAATTCAGGAGAAAGGGAGAAAATCTTTTCCCCTTAATAAGTATTATATGAAGACGACAAAAAGGAAAGTCGGCATAGCATTAATCATATTTGTATTTATTTATATCACGGGATGTGGGAAAGGTGGACCCTCGGATGTATTAGAAACTGCACCTGTAAGGGTTGAGGTCAGCTATCAAGATCTTGTTGATTCAATACTCTGGAGGGATGTTTCTAATATAATACTAAGGATAACAGGAGACAACTTTTCACCAATTGTGGGTACACAGGGTGTGGATACAACAATATTTCTGCTTGAAGTCCCCATAGGGGACAACAGGGTTTTCACAGCATTCGGGACAGACGCAAATGGGGTGGCATATCTCTGGGGGAAAAAAGACACAAATATCGCAGGAGGAGATACTACAAGGATATCAATAGAACTCAGCCCATTGCTGGGTAATGCAGGAGATAGCATCCTCATATTAAGAGACAGTCTGCCCTGGAAACTTTCTTGTACGGATTCAATCCTTGACATCCTCGGTGCAAATTACACTGTAGTCCCATCAGATAGTTTTGCCAATTTCTTTCCTAACTCCACCAAGAATACTATCATAATTCCATCTGACCAACCTCAGGAATTTTACGATAACTACAGGACATATGCCACAAAATTTAATAATTTTGTATATGATGGCGGGGTAATGTTTTTTTCTGCCTGTGACAAAGGATGGAACTCTGGGAACATCCTTGAAGCAGGCATACTCTTTCCTTCAGGCACAACGCTTGACACGGTATACCAGACCGATACACTAAATCTGGTCACTGGTACCCACCCCATAGTTTCCGATCTTGATACTCTTAGAGGTTACTTTGCAAGTTATAGCTGGTTTACAGATTGTCCGCCTTTTGCTCAGATACTCACTGTAAGTCCAGACACTGTAGAGAGACCAACTCTTCTGGTCTATCAGTATGGTTCAGGACTTGTCCTTCTCTCATCCCAACCACTTGAATATGAATATGGCAATGGTATAGATAATGACGATATTGGAATACTACTGCCAAGGATACTGAGTTTTCTATGCAATGATGATAAGTGAAGGCATGCCAAGCCCTTACTCCGTAACTTCGTGCCTTTGTGGTGAATTTCTTAAATGGGACATTATGAGGAAGTTTATGTCAGGGAATGAAGCAGTCGCAAGAGGCGCTTACGAGGCGGGTTGTAGGATTGCCTGTGCGTATCCTGGAACACCCTCTTCAGAAATACTTGAAAATATCGCAAAATATAAGGATAAAATATACTGCGAGTGGTCAACAAACGAAAAAGTTGCACTGGAAGTTGCATCAGGTGCTGTATTTGCCGGGACAAGGAGTCTTGTTGCGATGAAGCATGTTGGTTTGAATGTTGCCGCAGATCCTGTCTTTTCAATGGGTTATATAGGTGCGACCGGGGGATTTGTCATCGTATCTGCAGATGACCCGGGTATGCACTCCTCACAGAATGAACAGGATAACAGAAACTATGCAAGGGCAGTAAAGATTGCAATGCTTGAGCCATCAGACTCAGAGGAAGCAAGATTACTTACAAAGCTCGGTTTTGATATATCAGAAGAGTTTGATACGCCTGTGCTTTTACGACTTACAACCAGAATCAGCCACTCCTACGGGATAGTGAATATAGAAGAGAGAGAGGAACATCCACCGAAGGGCTACGAGAAAGATATAAAGAAGAGATTAATACTACCTGCACATGCAAGACCAAGACATATAATTGTAGAGGAAAGGCTGAAAAAACTCAAGGATTATAGTAATAGTTTTTCCTTAAACAGGATAGAGTGGGGGAATAGGGAGGTGGGGATTATAACATCCGGGGTCTCCTACCAATATGTTAAAGAAGTATTCCCAAAGGCAAGCGTGCTAAAACTTACGCTCACATGGCCACTCCCTGATAAAATTATAAAAAAATTTGCAAAAGGTGTTAAGAAGGTAATAATTGTTGAGGAGAATGATCCTTTCCTCGAAACAGAGATAAAGGCTATGGGAATAGATGTTATTGGAAAAGAGAAAGTGCCAGTTACCGGCGAACTTGACCCATACATATTGAAAAGGGCCTTTGGATCTTCTGAAGAGATCTATCCAACCCAGGATATTCCTTCCCGTCCACCTGTTCTTTGTGCAGGATGCCCACACCGAGGTGTGTTTTATGTTATATCAAAGTTGAAACTTACAGCAACCGGTGATATTGGTTGTTACACACTTGGTGCCCTACCACCTTTGAATGCAATGGATACCTGTGTCTGTATGGGAGCATCCATAGGCAATGCATTCGGGCTTGAACGTGCACTTGGTGACGAGATAAGTGATAAAATTGTTGCTGTAATAGGGGATTCGACATTCTTCCATTCAGGCATTACAGGACTTATAGACGTCGTATATAACAAAGGAACATCCACAATAATAATACTTGATAACTCCACAACCGCTATGACAGGTCATCAGGAACACCCTGGAACAGGAAGGACACTTATGGGAGAAGAAACCAAGAAAATAGCATTAGAGAATATCGCAAAGGCATGTGGTGTGGAGAATGTATATGTGATTGACCCGTACAACCTGAAAGAGACAGAAGAAATTATAAAGAGAGAGGTAAAAAGGAGAGAACCATCTGTGATAATTGCAAGAAGGCCCTGTGTGCTAATGGTAAAATCAGAACCCCCTCTTGTGGTAATCTCTGAAAAGTGCACTGGTTGTAAACTCTGTATAGGGCTTGGCTGTCCAGCTATATCTATAAAGGATAACAAGGCGGTGATAGATAAATTCCTCTGCACAGGATGTGGGATGTGTGCAGAGGTATGCCTCAAGGAGGCGATAGTTTGATTAAAAAATAACTGTCAGATACTGATAGTTTAGATTATAGATTACAGTTGTAGATTATGAGAATGCAGACAAGCGACTATTCACAGGTTACAAACTCGTATTGGCTCCGTATGGTGGATTTTGTCTTGATGTAACTTACCCCCCGGGGGTACTATGACGAAGATAGTAATCTGCGGTGTAGGTGGACAGGGAACTATCCTCGCATCTGATATTCTTTCTCTTGTAGCTATGGAAGAGGGATACGATGTGAAAAAGAGCGAAGTCCACGGTATGGCACAGAGAGGAGGAAGTGTTATATCAAACTGCGTATTTGGCGAAAAGGTATACTCCCCTCTGATTGGACTGGGTGAGGGAGACATTCTCCTTGCATTCGAAAAACTTGAAGCATTAAGAAGTCTTCCATATCTCAAAAAGAACGGCAAAATGATTGTAAATGATTACGAATGGCTTCCTATAACAGTGGCATCCAGTGATGCAACATATCCGGAAAACATAATAAAAACCCTAAAAAAGAAAGTAGAACATCTTATCTGTGTAGATGGTGTAAAGATTGCAGCAGACCTTGGGAATATAAGGACTACCAATGTGGTGCTTCTAGGTGTGCTTGCAAGATTTCTGCCGTTCAAACAGGAGAGCTGGCTTTCTGTGTTAGAAAAACGGGTTCCAAAGAAGACGGTGGAGATAAACAAGACTGCTTTTCTTTTGGGGTTTGCCAGCGAAGCATAATATCTTCAGGAAGTAGACCTTTAAGTATGGTGAGTTCCTTCAGCAAAAATGGAGACAGTTTAGAATTTCTATCCATTGCTTTGAAATACTGAAGGATGATAGTATAAGGACGATTATCACAGCAATTATGCTACCCTTCAAGAATCCGAATAATAACCCAAATACACTGTCTATGAATCCTATATGGAGAAGTTTTAAAAATCGACGAAGTGATTTTCCTATTAAGTAGAATATAAGTACCGCAATGATGATTATGATTATAAAGGCTAAGACAACAGCAAGTTTTTGCGGCAGAAAGCCAAGCATAGAGGCAACATCACCATACATCCTTGCACCAATGAATATTCCAACGACCACACCAAGTACCGAAAATATCTCGGTCAGTGCGCCATGAAGAAGACCGGAAACTGTAGCACCAATGATGATGAGAAATAATACTATGTCGAGTATCATAGAGGGCATAGGTTATATTTATGGTTTTAAATGAATCCATTAGCCAACGAATATGAAAAATAAAATAATAGCAATAGGTGTTCTAATAATGTTGTTCTACTCTCATACGGATAGTATCTCCCCTTTTGAACCATACAAGATAGCAAAGGAGAAAAAAATAGAACAATACAGCAAATTCGTCTCCCCATTCAGAGGAGAAGAGACAGAATTATTTCTGGCTCGCATATACGGATTATCTGTACAGTATGGACTGGACTTTGATATAGCCATAAGATGGTTATACACAGAAAGTAGGTTTAATCCAAAGGCAGTAAGTTCAAAAGGTGCAATAGGCATATGCCAGTTGATGCCGGGAACTGCGAAACTCATAGCAGACATAATAGATTATCCAGAGTATAACCTGCTTAACGAAAACGACAATCTCAATCTGGGTTTTGCCTTTCTTTCTTTACTGCTCAAGGAATCTGACTATAATTACGAGAAGGCACTCGCTCGTTATTATGCCGGACCGAACTGGAACCATTATGTTGAAAGTAGATATGTCAGATTCATAATCCCGGATAAGACGGTCAAGACAGATATATAATGTATAATAACATAAAACCAAGCAGATATCAAGAAAAAAATTAACCACAGAGTGCACAGAGAATCTTTATCAAAAAAAAACCTCTGTGCTCTCCTTCAAACTCCAAATCTGTTCAATCTCATTTATTCTGAACAAGTAAAAATCATTCAGCGAGTTTGAGTGCACAGAGAATAAAATAAAAGTGACTTTCTCTGTGAACTCTGTGGTTTTATACTTTCCTATACGAT